>NZ_JAOSHO010000050.1 GCF_025917275.1 Pseudomonas agronomica
TGTGGGAGCGAGCTTGCTCGCGATAGCGATGCCACAGCCCACCAAGATGCTGGACGTGCCGGCCTATTCGCGAGCAGGCTCGCTCCCACAGGTTTTTACTGCTTGCGAGTCACCCGCCACACGGTATTCGCCAGGTCGTCGGCAATGATCAACGCTCCACGGGGATCCACCGTAACCCCCACCGGCCGGCCACGGGTCTTGCCATCGGAACCGCGGAAGCCCGTCGCGAAATCGACCGGCTCTCCCGAAGGCCGACCGTTGCTGAACGGTACGAAGATCACCTTGTAGCCCACCGGCTGGTCACGGTTCCAACTGCCGTGCTCGCCAACGAACGCCCCTTCGGCGAATTTCTCGCCCATGGCCGCAATGGAGAAATCGACACCCAGCGCAGCGACGTGGGAGCCCAGGCTGTAGTCCGGCTTGACCGCCGTGGCGACTTTCTGCGGATCCTGCGGCTGCGCCCGTGGATCGACGTTCTGCCCCCAATAGCTATACGGCCAGCCGTAGAACGCCCCATCGCGCACCGAAGTCAGGTAGTCCGGCACCAGGTCCGGTCCCAACTCGTCCCGTTCGTTGACCACCGCCCACAACTGCCCGGACCCTGGCTCGATTTTCAGCGCCGTCGGGTTGCGCAGGCCCGTCGCAAAAGGCCGATGGGCGCCCGTCTCGGCGTCGATCTGCCAGACCATGGCCCGGTCGATCTCGACTTCCATGCCGCGCTCGGTGATGTTGCTGTTCGAGCCGATACCGACGTACAGCGAGCGTCCGTCAGGGCTGATGGCCAGCGATTTGGTCCAGTGATGGTTGATCGCCGACGGCAAGTCCGTGACCTTGACCGGCGCCCCGCTGGCCCTGGTCTGGCCGTCCTGATAGTCGAAGCGAACCAGGGCGTCCTGGTTCGCCACGTACAGCTTGCCGTTCGCGAACGCCAGGCCATAGGGCGCGTTGAGGTTTTCGGCGAAGACTGTCTTCAGTTCGTAAGTGCCGTCGCCATCGGCGTCGCGCAACAGCGTCAACCGGTTGCCGCCCTTGACCTGGGTGTTGCCCTTGGCCTTGATGACGCTGGCGATCACGTCCTTGGGCTTGAGCTTCGCCGCGTTGCCGCCACGGCCTTCGGCCACGAGGATATCGCCGTTAGGCAGCACCAGGGTCTGGCGCGGGATCTTCAGGTCCGTGGCGATAGCGGTCACTTCGTAACCCTGGGGTACGGTCGGCTTCTGGTCCCCCCAAGCCACCGGCTCGGCAATTTTCATGCTGGGCAAGAGGCTACGCTGAGGCTCCGGCAATTTCGGGTCCGGGCCGCGTGCTTGGGTGGCGTCCCCTTCACCTCCGCAGGCGCTCAGCAACACCGCCATGCTCAAGGCCGTCAATGCGATGCGAGACTTCATTGTTCACCTCCCGAACGCAGGCTGGTCAGCCCGACCCAACCCGCCACGCAGGCCAGCAGGGTCACGACGACGGACAGCGCCAGACCCTGGGGCATCACGGCCCAGGCGTCCTTGGCGTGCTCGAAGGCATTGATCAGCCCAAGCACCCACGTCACCAACAACAGCACGAAATACATCAGCGCACGCCCGGCCTTGCGCTCCGCGCGGATCAGGTTGACCAGCGCAAACAACAACGCCAGCCCACAGAACAGCAGGCCGCCAGCGATCAGCCAGGAAGCGAAATTGCTCCATTGGATCTGGTAGGTCTTGTAGTAAGCGATGTCACTGAGCAGGCCGCCGAGAAACAGCGGAACCGTGCCGGCAAGCAGGACCGCATGCAGCGGCCCTGGCGTGCTTCGGTAGATAGGATGGGCGGTAACGGTCATGACAGCTCCTTTTCGTCCACGTTGATACGCTAGGAAAAGGATCGTGCCGCGACCGCGTTAGTTCCGATATTTTCACCTGCAGGGGGACCTGCTACCCGAACTGCTCCGGGGCCGCTACACCCAGAAGCTTGAGCTCGGCGGAGGCATCCTCGACGGAGGCAAAGATAAAGTTATTGTCGCTCAGCTGCGAAGCCACATTACCCTCCAGGGTGATCTCGAACCGTCGCCCCTCTTCATCGGCGTTGTAGCTTTTCAGGTAGGTCCGCTGGCCGTCTTCGCTGACCACCGCTTGCAGCGACGTGTAGTAACCGCTCCAGAGCTCGGTGAAGCCCAACGCGGACACGTCGATCTTGTCGGTGAGCGGATTGAAGTCGATGATCCGATCCTGGAAGTTACCGTCGGCCGTGCGGAAGCTGTCCGCCAGGGAATCGTAGCGAAATACATCCGAACCTTCGCCGCCACTGAGCACGTCACGTCCCTGCCCGCCTTCGATGACATCGTGCCCATTGCCGCCCGAAACGACATCGTTGCCAGCCCCGCCGATGATCCGGTCGCCGACCCCCGAGCCCACCAGCCGGTCGGCCGATTCCGTGCCCTGGATCAGGTGCGGCGCGAAGACCACGTTGGTTTCATTGAGGGCCTGGGTCAGGTCGCCGTCCAAGGCCAGTTCGAAACGATGCCCCTGCCAGTCCGGTTCGAAGCTTTTCAGATAGGTTCGCGTGCCGGCCTCGTTGACTTGCACCGCCAGGGTTCCGTCCAATCCATCGCCGAACCCGCTGAACCCCAGCGACGTCAGATCGATGCGATCCAGGTTGGCGTCGAAGTCGGCAATGCGATCGCTGACGGCCTGGGTATCGATGCGATAGCTGTCGCCGATCGTACTGATCCGAAAGACATCGGCACCGGCGCCGCCCTCCAGCACGTCCCGTTGCCCCGCGCCGTCGAGCAGGTCGTCGCCGTCATGGCCACTGAGTCGTTCCGGCACATAGGAGCCTGACAGGACATCATCGCCCTGCCCCCCGTCAATACGCGGCAACACGCCTTCAAGTGCACCGAAGGTGGTGTCGAGCGTGCCGTCGGGGTTAAGCCGGATGAGGCTGAAATCTGGGTTGCCGTAATAGGTGCTCTGTCCCGCCACCAGGATCTTTCCGTCCGCCAGGACAGTGATGTCCCGGGCCATGTCCCGATCCCCGGTCAGGTCGAGCACGGCTACGCCGGCATTGCCAAAACTCGTGTCCAGGGTGCCGTCCTGATTCAGCCTGATGATCTTGAAATCAAATTCGCTGCCATTTTGTTCGCCGCCACCGGCCAACAGTATCTTGCCATCGGCTTGGACGGTGACGGAGGCAGCCAGGCCTGCCACCTGAGTGTCGACCACGCCGTCCGTGCCGAAACTGCTGTCCAGGCTGCCGTCGGCATTCAAGCGCGCAACGACCATTTCACCGTTGTAACCCGGCACCAGCAACTTGCCATCCGCTTGCAGGGTGAATCCGTATCCCTCCAGCGCGCCGATGTTGGGGATGTTGAACTCGATGGGATTGCCGCCGTTGAAGGTCGGGTCAACCGTCCCATCGGCACTGAGGCGACTGACCGAAAACCGACTCTCGTAGCTGTCATGATTCGACACGAGGATCTTGCCGTCAGGTTGTACCGTGGCACTGGCGTAGTCGCCCCAGGCCCCCGGCACGATAACTTTGCCGTCGATGCCGAACTCCTGGTCCAGCGTGCCGTCGGTGTTGATCCGAACCATGGCGATGCCGGACGTGAATTGCGGATGGATGAGCAAATACTTTCCGTCCGGCTGCACGGCGGCACTGTAGCCTTCGCCCGGAAAAATATCGTGAGGCAGCTGCGTCTTGCCATCGTCGCTGAAGGTCGTATCGGGGGTGCCGTCGGCGTTGAAGCGCATCAGGGAGGTCCGGTAGCCTTCGTACTCCCAGCCCTTGTCCACCCCTGTCATGCCCGCGAGCCATATCTTGCCGTCCGGGGCCACGGCGATTTTCTTGGTGTCGTTGTAGCCGTCAAGGTCAACGAACGTCTTTCCAGTGCCTGCTCGCGGCGTCAATCCTGCGTTGCTGTCTGCGTTGTCCATGCTGAGCCTCATGTGTCGATGGGAAACTCCAGAAAATTTCGCACCTTACAAAATAGCCCCTCAGGCCAGCTTCGCCAGTTTTGGATCCCATCAGCGCAGCGCCCGTTTCAAGCCTCACACTTTCTCCATCAACTCGCCCTGCAAGTCCGCCGCGCCATGCAGCAACTCGATGACCCAGTCGATGAACACCCGCACCCTGGGCGACAGCTGTCGATGGGGCGGATAAACCACCGAAATCGGCCAGGACGGCACGGGATGATCGCTTAACACTTGCACCAGTCGCCCTTCGGCCAACTGCCGCTGGACGTGGTAACGCGGCGCCTGGATCAAGCCGAAGCCGGCTTCACAGGCTGCGACATAGGCATCGGCATTGTTGAGGATCAGATCCCCCGGCAGCTGCAACTCGCGAACCCGCCCCGCCACCTCGAATTCGAACGGGAAGAACCGGCCATTGCCGGACGCAAAGGCAATCGCGCAATGGCCGGACAACTCCTCCAGCCGTCGGGGCGTGCCCGAGCGAGCCAGATAGTCGGGGCTGGCACACGTCACTTGGTGCAACCGCACGACCGGCCGCGCCACCAGCGCCTGATCCGTGATATTGCCGGCGCGGATGGCGCAATCGACGCCCTCGCGTTGCAGGTGCACTTGCCGGTCGTGGAAACCGACATCCAGTTGCAACTGCGGATAACGTCGATAGAAATCCGGCAGGTTCGGCACGATCCAAGTGCAGCCAAAAGCGATGGGCATGTCCACGCGCAACGTGCCACGGGGCTGGCTCCGTTGCGCCGAAAGTGAGGTTTCGAGGTCGTCCAGTTCATCCAGCAATTGGCCGCAGCGCTGGTAATAGGCTTCGCCATCGAGGGTGGCGCGCACTTGCCGCGTGGTGCGCTGCAACAGTTGCACGCCCAAGTGGCTTTCCAACTGCTGGATCAACAGGCTGACGGTGGCGCGAGGCAGCCCCAGGTCGTCGGCCGCCTTGCCAAACCCGCCCAGTTCGACGATGCGCCGGAACACCTGCATTGCCTGTAATCGGTCCATCGATGTCGTCCACTATTTAGAAATTACGAATAGTTAAACCAAAAATCGCGGGTTTATCCAGAAACTCCCTTGCCTGAGACTGCGCTGGTCGTTCAATCCCAAGGAGTCAAATCATCATGATCACCCGCCAACTCGGCCATCAGGGCCCACACGTCAGCGCAATCGGCCTGGGCTGCATGGGCATGTCGGATTTCTACACCACCGGTACCGACGAGCGAGAATCGATCGCCACCCTCCACCGCGCCGTGGAACTGGGCGTGACGATGTTCGACACAGCGGACATGTACGGACCGCACACCAACGAAGAGCTGCTCGGACGCGCCCTGCGCGGCAAACGTGAAGGGATTTTCCTGGCGAGCAAGTTCGGCCTGGTGCGCAGCGACGATCCCCACGCCCGGGGCGTCAACGGTCACCCCGACTACGTCCGCCAATCGATCGAAGGCAGCCTCAAGCGCCTCGGCACCGATTACCTCGATCTGTACTACCAACACCGCATCGACCCGCAGGTGCCGGTGGAGGAAACGGTCGGCGCCATGGCTGAGCTGGTCAAGGCCGGCAAGGTCCGCCACATCGGCATCTCGGAAGCCAGCGCCGAGACCATCCAGCGAGCCCACGCCGTGCATCCGTTGGCGGCGGTGCAAAGCGAATACTCGCTGTGGTCCAGGGAGCCGGAACAAAACGGCGTGCTCGACACCTGCCGGCGGCTGGGGATCGCTTTTGTCGCCTACAGCCCTTTGGGACGCGGCTTCCTGACTGGCGAGCTGAAAACCCCCGAGGATTTTGCCGCTGACGATTATCGGCGGTTCAACCCGCGTTTCCAGGCCGATAACTTCTATCGCAATCTCGAGCTGGTCGAACGCGTCCGGGCCATGGCCGAGCAGAAACAAATCAACGCCGCGCAACTGACGCTGGGTTGGGTCCTGGCCCAGGGAAGCAATATCATCCCGATCCCGGGCACCAAGCAGCGTCGATACCTGGAAAGCAACGTCGCCGCCGCCAGCGTTTTCCTGAGCAGCGACGAGCTGAAGCAGCTGGACGCGATCTTTGGCCCTGAGGGTGCAGTGGCCGGCGAGCGCTACAGTGCCGAGGTGATGACCTTGCTCGACGGCTGATCGAACCCGGCCCGGGGACCTCACAGTCCCGTTAGGCCTATAGAGCTGCGTAGGAGCTGCGTAGGAGCTGCGTAGGAGCTGCGTAGGAGCTGCCGAGTGAAGCGAGGCTGCGATCTTTTGATCTTTTAATCTTTTGATCTTTCGCTTGAGATTCAAGTGTCTGGGGAAAGATCGCAGCCTCGCTTCGCTCGGCAGCTCCTACAACCCAGCCAGCCCTGCAAGCCCTGCGGGAGCAAGCTATGTCGCCACGGGATGATTCGATACATCGAGTTCATCCCGGAGCGCTAACGAGAGTCAGATCCTGATACGACTCATTCTTGCTTACTGAGAATCCTCTGCTATGACTTAACCGGTCACTTACAGTCTGTGAGGCAAGGGAATGTCAGCCGCCAAGAAAATGAGCGTGGGGCAGCTGACGATGCTGACCGCCGTCAACATGCTGGGATCGGGCATTGTGCTGTTGCCCACCAAACTCGCCGAAGTCGGCGGTATTTCGATCCTGTCCTGGTTGATCACCGCCACCGGCTCGCTGGCATTGGCCTATGCGTTCGCCCGCTGCGGCATGCTCAGTCGCAAGACCGGCGGCATGGGCGGCTACGCCGAATACACCTTCGGCAAGTCCGGCAACTACATCACCAACTACACCTATGGCCTTTCGCTGCTGATTGCCAACGTGGCGATCAGCATCACCGCCGTCGGCTATATCCAGACGCTGTTTGGAGTAAAGCTCGACTCGGTCCAGGTTGGCCTGGCCACCATCGCGCTGTTGTGGCTGACCACCTTCGCCAATTTCGGTGGCGCACACATTACCGGCAAGATCGGCGCCGTCACCGTATGGGGCGTGATTGCCCCGGTGGTGCTGGTCTCGACCGTCGGTTGGTTCTGGTTCGACAGCAGCGTCTACGCGGCCGGGTGGAACCCCCACGACAAGACCTGGTACGAAGCGGCCGGCGCTTCGGTGGCAATCACGCTCTGGGCGTTCCTCGGGCTGGAGTCGGCGTGCGCCAACGGTGACGCGGTGGAAAATCCCGAGAAGAACGTGCCGATCGCAGTCCTTGGCGGGACGCTCGGCGCCGCCGTGATCTACATCGTTTCCACCAATGTCATCGCCGGCATCGTCGACAACGCCGAGCTGGTTTCCTCCACTGCCCCGTTCGGCCTGGTGTTCGCCAAGATGTTCACGCCCCTGGTGGGCAACATCGTCATGGGCCTGATGGTGCTGGCGTGCGTTGGATCACTCCTGGGCTGGCAATTCACCGTCGCCCAGGTTTTCAAGAGTTCGGCAGACACCGGCTACTTCCTGCCGATCTTCGCCAAGGCCAACAAGCACGGAGTGCCGATCATCAGCATGTTGATCCTGCTGGCGATGCAGACCGCGATGGCGCTGCTGACCATCAGCCCCGACCTCGCCAAGCAGTTCGACACCCTGGTCAACCTCGCCGTGGTCACCAACCTGGTGCCCTACATTCTTTCCATGGCGACCCTAGTGACCTTGCAAAAGGTTTCCAATGTCCCGGCGAACAAGGCCCTGGTGACCAACATCGTCGCGGCCATCGCCGCGGCCTACAGCTACCTGGCGCTCTACAGCTCGGGCGAACAGGCGTTGATGCTCGGCGGCGTCGCGGTCATCGTCGGCTACACGCTGTTCGGCTACGTCAACACCCGCCTGATTCGCCTGGAAGCCATGAACAACAGCGTACCGACCCAGACCGTCGCGGCGCAGCACATCGTTGGCGAGGCGATTCCCGTCAACCACTTGAAGCCGGCTAACCTGGAGGCACTGCCATGACGGAACATCGAAATCTATTGGGCATGCTGGCCTTGCTCGTCTCCAACGCACCCGACAAGCGCAGCGTATTCGGCCGGGCCCTGCTCCAGTTGATCAGCGACGTGGAGGAGCGCGCCGTCAACGTGCTGACCTCGGAAACCTTGAGCGACGCCAAGTCGATCCTCAGTTCCGACCCGGCGATCCAGTGCGTGTTGATCAGTTGGGAAATGGACACCAGCGACGACCACCGTGAATGCATCGACCTGCTCACGGCGCTGCGCGAGCGCAATACCCGCGTGCCGGTGTTCCTGATCAGCGATCGCAGCACGGCCTCCAACGTGCCGCTGATCGTCATGCAACACGCCGATGACTTCATCTGGCTGCCCGAAGACACCAGCCGCTTCCTGAGCGGACGGATCCTGGCGGCCATCGAACGTTATCGCCAGGCGGTGCTGCCGCCGATGTTCGGTGCCCTGCTGAAATTCGCCCGCAATTACGAGTACTCGTGGCATACACCAGGCCATGCCGGCGGCACGGCGTTCCTGAAAAGCACCGCCGGCCGGGCGTTCTATGAATTCTTCGGGGAAAACCTGCTGCGCTCGGACCTGTCGATCTCCGTCGGCGAACTGGGTTCGCTGCTCGACCACAGTGGCCCCATCGGCCAGGGCGAGCGTTATGCCGCCAAGGTGTTCGGCGCCCATCGCACCTACTACGTGACCAACGGCTCATCGATGTCCAACCGGGTCATCCTGATGGCCAGTGTGACGCGGGACCAGATCGCCTTGTGCGATCGCAACTGCCACAAGTCCGCCGAACATGCGATGACCCTGTCCGGGGCGATTCCGACCTACCTGGTGCCGACCCGCAACCGCTACGGCATCATTGGCCCGATCCTGCCGCAGACCTTGAGCGCCGAAGGCGTGAAGGCGGCCATCGCGAGCAATCCACTGGTCAGGAGCCACATCGACCCGACGCCGGTGCACGCGATCATCACCAACTCCACTTATGACGGCCTGACCTACAACGTGACGCGCGTCGAGGAGCTGCTGGGCGAAAGCGTCGATCGCCTGCATTTCGACGAAGCCTGGTACGGCTACGCGCGGTTCAATCCGTTGTACAAGGATCGCTTTGCCATGCATGGCAGCCCGGACGACCACGACCCGTCGAAACCCACCGTGTTCGCCACCCAGTCCACCCATAAATTGCTGGCCGCGCTGTCCCAGGCTTCGATGATTCATGTGCGCAACGGCCGCAACGCGATTCCCCATGGGCGCTTCAACGAGTCGTTCATGATGCACGCCTCGACCTCACCGAACTACGCGATCATGGCCTCGTGCGATGTCAGCTCGGCGATGATGGAGGCACCCAGCGGACAGATCCTCACCAGCGAATCGATCGAGGAAGCCGTCGCCTTCCGCCAGGTCATTTCCCACATGCAGAGCGAGATGCACAGCCAGGACGACTGGTTCTTCTCCTGCTGGCAGCCGCCATCGATCAGGGTGGATGGACAGGCGATGCCGTTTCACAAGGTCGACCCGGCCCGGCTCAGGACCGACCCGAGCTGCTGGGCGCTGCACCCCAATGAAATCTGGCACGGCTTCGGTGACATCGAAGACGGCTATTGCATGCTTGACCCGATCAAGGTTTCGATCCTTACCCCCGGGATGGGCGACGACGGCAACCTGCTGGATTTCGGCATTCCTGCGTATGTACTCAGCGCCTACCTGGGCACCCAGGGCATCGTGGTGGAAAAAACCACGGACTTCACCATCCTGTTCCTGTTTTCCATCGGCATCACCAAAGGCAAATGGGGCACGTTGGTCAACGCCCTGCTCGACTTCAAGCGTGATTACGATGCCAACCTGGAACTGGAACTGTGCCTGCCCGACCTGTTAAGCGCCAACCAGCAGCGCTACGCGGGGATGGGCCTCAGGGACCTGGCCGAGGAAATCTTCACCGCCATGAAGAAAATCAAGACCACGGCGGCGATGGCCAAGGCGTTCGGCACACTGCCAAAGGCACAGTTCAGCCCGGTGCAGGCGTACGAAAAACTGGTGAGAAACGACGTCGAACTGGTGACACTGGACGAGGCCGCCGGGAGGATTGCGGCAACGGGTGTCGTGCCGTATCCGCCGGGGATTCCCCTGTTGATGCCAGGCGAAAACGCCGGCCCCCTGGACGGGCCAGTACTGAACTACCTCAAGGCGCTGGAGACTTTCGACCGGTCATTCCCGGGGTTCACCCATGACACCCACGGGATCGAGAACGATTCGGGCACCTATCGGTTGCTGGTGTTGAAGCAAGGCTCGACGCAACAGTGAAATCAGCCCCGGGCGGCCTAGGCCAGCAGCTCGCTGATCCACCGGACCTGCCGGGCAATCTCCTGCGTCTTCGCCTCGGGCACGGCTTGCTGCGCCCGGGCAAAATTCGCCAAGGTTTTCTGCTTCAGGCGCAGCATGCGTTGCCACTTCGCCAAGAATACCGGGCTGCGCGCTTGCAGTTGCAACGGGCCGAAGTACAGCTCCTCGGCGCTGTACTTCACGGGCCCGTCGCGCTCGGCCACGATGATTTCGTAGTAGAAGCGATTCTCCCGTAGCACGTCCTCGTGCAGGATGCGGTAGCCGTGGTCCATCAACCACTGGCGCAGCGGTTGTTCGCCGCCGTTGGGCTGCAGGATCAGGCGTTCCCGGCCACTGAGGCGAGCCTTGCCGTCGTCGAGAATGTCGCGAATGGTCTCGCCGCCCATGCCGCACAGGCTGATCGCCGTAACGCCGTCTGCCGGCTCGATCGCCGCCAGGCCGTTGGCCAGGCGCACGGTGACCTGTTCTTCCAGGCCGCTTTCGCGCACGGTGCCCTCGGCCGCACGGAACGGCGTCAACGCCACCTCCCCGGCCACCGCCGCCGTGATCACGCCACGATTGATGAGCGCCACCGGCAAGTAGCCATGGTCCGAGCCGATATCGGCCAGGCGCGCCCCGGTCGGCACCTGCTCCGCCACACGCTCCAGGCGCATGGACAATGTCTGTTCGTTCAAACGGCCCATCCCCTTATCTTCACCGGTCTACCGAATCGGCGCCGGTTCACACTGTATCAGCGACAGACGCAATCAGGCCCCTGAACCACCGCTGCGCCGGATGCAGGTCGCTGCGCCGGTGCCAGATCAGGTCGAATTGCATGCGCGGCAGCACAACGGGCGGAGCAAACATCACCAACTTGCCGCTGCCCGACGCGCCTGTCGCCACCCGCTTCAAGACCGTTGCCGTAAAACCGGTACGGGCAATCAGCGCGGGAACGGCAAACATCTGCGGCAAGGTCAACGCCAGCGCCCGCCGCTCGCCCAGTTGCGCCAGGGCATGATCGACGACGCCGTGCAGTTCGCCCTCGGGAGAAACCAGGACGTGGCGCAGCGACAGGTATGTTTGCAGGGTCATGCCACGTCGTGCGACTGGATGATCATTGGCGACAATGGTCACGAATTCGTCCGTGAGCAGCGTACGCCCGAGGATCCTGGCATCGGCATGGGTAGGCGGAACGCCGATGGCGGCGTCGATCATGCCGGCGTCGAGCATGTCCACCGCGTGGTCCCGGTCGTTGAACGCATGGACGTTCAGCGACACTCCTGGCGCCTGTTCGGCGAGTGCCTCCATCAACGGCGGCAACAGCACGTAGGCAGGGTAATCGGACAACCCGAGCTTGAAGACCATTGACGCTTTTTCGGGATCAAACTCCGGCCGGCTGACCAAGGTAGTTTCCAACTGCCGTAGCGCTTGGGAGATCGGCTCCGCCAACTCACGAGCCCGCGGTGTTGGCAACAAGCCGTCGGCGCTGCGGGCGAAAAGCGAATCGCCCAGGAGCGTGCGCAGCCGACCCAGGGCGGCGCTCATTGCCGGTTGACTCACGCCTACCCGAGCGGCCGCGCGCGTGACATTGCGCTCGTTCATCAGCGCATCGAAGGCCACGAGCAGGTTCAGATCGATCCCGTGAAAATCCATAAATCAAATAATCATCTATATCGTTTATTTGTTAGACGGATTGTAGCCCGCGGCCGGACAATTTCGCCACCGAACCCAACCGCCGCGAGAACATCATGCAAGCGAATCCTGAGCTGACTGAACAATTGAAGCGTGAACGCGTAGCCGTCGAGACACTGTATCGAGCCTTCAACGAACAGAATCCCGATCTGGTAGACGACGTGCTCTCGCCCGAGTGGGATGACATTCCCCTCGCCCCCGGCCAGGTGCCTGGCCCTGAAGGCATCAAGCCAATCATCCGCAGCTTCGTCCAAGCCTTCCCGGATGTCCGGATCATCGTCCACGACATGGTCCAGGAACCCGGAAAAATCGGCGTGCGCGCGGAAATTACCGGGACCCATCAAGGCGAGTTTTTCGGCATCGCGGCCACCGGCACGAAGGTCGGTTTCCGCATCCATGAATTCCACGTGCTGGATAACGCCAAGCTGACCACGACCTGGCACATGGAAGACTGGTTCGGCCTGTTCCTCCAACTCGGCCAATTTCCTGCACAAGCCTGATACCACGCGGATTAAGGGGAGTCTCTTGATGAAAACCGCTTTGATTAAAACCTTCGGCAGCCCGGATGTCGTCGAGGAAGGTGAACGTACGTTGCCTGCGATTCAACCTCACGAGGTCGTGGTCCGCGTCGAGGCTGCGAGTGTCAACCCGCTGGATGTGAAGATTATTGCCGGTTACATGCAGGCCATTTTTCCAGTGGATGTGCCTTACGTACCGGGTACGGATTTCAGCGGTGTGGTCGAGTCTGTCGGCGAACAGGTGAGCGACCTCAAGCCCGGCGACCGCGTGGTAGGCCGGACTTCGCCGAGTGCCGGTGGAGCATTCGCCAGGGCGCTGGTCATCGCCGCCTCCGAACTTTGTGTCATTGCGCCACAGATGAGTTTCGAGCAGGCCGCCGCCCTGCCCACCGCCTACGGCACGGCGGCGCAGGCCTTGTTCGAGGTCGGGAAGTTGCAACCCAACCAGCGCGTACTGATTCACGCCGGAGCCGGTGGCGTCGGCAGCATGGCCGTGCAACAGGCCCACCTTGCCGGCTGCCATGTGACAGCGACAGCGTCCGCAAAGAATATCGAGCGGGTGAAAAGCCTGGGCGCCGATGAGGTCATTGACTACAGGACCCAGACTCTCGAACACGTGCGTGATATCGATCTGGTGCTCGATACCCTCGGAGACGAAACCCTCGAAGCCTCCTGGCATGTATTGGGCGCCGGAGGCCGGATCGCCTCGCTGGTGGACTTCGACATAACGTCCCGGGACGGGCATGCCGGCGAGTTCGTTTTCTTCTCGACCGCAGTGCCGTTCCTGCCCAGGGCGATCGAACAATTCCAGGCCGGCGACCTGCAGATCCTCATTGATTCGACGTTCTCGCTGGCCGAGGCACGTGGGGCCCTGGAAAAAGTGGCCACCGGGCATGCTTGCGGCAAAGTGCTGATCCGTCCGGGCTATTGAGGGATTGTTCGCATAACGCGGCTGCGACAGTCGTCAGGCACGTGTTTGGGTCTATGCTTGTCTTGGGTTCGCTCAGGAAGAGCGAACCGCCCATCAGGAGAACACGTGAAGCATTCGATGCCTGCCGCAGCGCTGCTCTGTCTGTTGCTCGGCCCAGCGACCGCACACGAGCAATATCAGGTCGTCACCGAGGAATGGGCGCCCTACAACTATGTGGAGCACGATCAGCTCACGGGCATGACCACGGAAATCGTCCGGGCGATCATGGCGCTGACCGGGGATAAATTCGAAGTGCTGTTGCAACCCAGCATGCGCGCCACGCAGATACTGAAAAACCGCCCCAAGACCATCATGTATTCGTTATTCCGCACGCCGGAGCGCGAGCCTTTGTACAAGTGGGTCGGACCGATCGTGGAAGAATCCATCCATGCCTACCAGTTGGCCAGCGCACCGCCGATCAATTCCCTGGAACAGTTGCTGCACGCCCCGCAGATCACCACCCGACATGCGGGCCTGGTGCCGCAGACGTTGCAGTCGCTGGGGTTCAACAACCTGGACAAAAGCGCAACCGAGAGCAGGCAGCTGTACCGCATGCTGCTGGCCGGGCGAACCAGCATCATCGTCGGCGACACGGCTGCCGGGGTGGCTTATTACAGCCGGCAATTGGAAATTCCGCCGGGCACCCTGAGGCAGATTCCCATCGAGCTCTACCGATCGTCCCTGTACATTGCCTTCAGCACTGACAGTGATGACCGGTTGATTGCCGCGTGGAACCGCGCACTGGAGCAACTGCGCCGCTCAGGCGAATTGTCCCGCATCCAGCGGCGCTATGAACAACAACCTGTCCAGCCTTAATAGTCGCCCGCGTTCATGACTCACTGGCGATGCGCCTCACCCGGTGGCAGTCCCAGGGTTGCACGGCCTGGCCGGTCGATGAGCGAACCTCCATCGGCATCAGCGGCTGTCCTGACGCGTTGTCCAGCAGTACCGAGCGTGTCTCTTCTTCGGCGAACAGAAACCGCTCGCCCCACTGCCTCAAGCTGATCACGATTGGAAAGATTTCCCCGCCTTTTTCCGTGAGGACATATTCCTTGTAGGCGCTTCCATCCGATGCCGGCTGTATCTGGAATACACCGACTTCGACCAGGGCCTTGAGGCGCGACGCGAGGATGTTCTTGGCGACACCGAGGCTTTTCTGGAATTCGCTGAAGCGGCGGATGCCATCGAAGGCGTCGCGGATGATCATCAGAGACCAGCGGTCGCCGATGATGTCCAGTGTTCGGGCTACCGGGCATTCGTTATTCGTTGATGGAGCGTGTCCTGACATCGTGTTGACCTGTTTGAGTTCTTGTAGGAGCGAGCCTGCTCGCGAAGAGGCCTGTACATCCAGCACCTTCATCGGCAATGACACCGCGTTCGCGAGCAGGCTCGCTCCCACAGGGGACGGCGGTGTAGATAATCTGGTTGCAATTAAAAACCTAATCGCGCAAAAATAAAACTGGTTTCTAATTGCAACCCGACCAAGGCACACCCATGACCGCCTACACCCACCTCCAACAAGGCCTGTCACCCCGCCT
The DNA here is from genome assembly GCF_025917275.1 of Pseudomonas agronomica. Taxonomy (GTDB): domain Bacteria; phylum Pseudomonadota; class Gammaproteobacteria; order Pseudomonadales; family Pseudomonadaceae; genus Aquipseudomonas; species Aquipseudomonas agronomica. The sequence continues at coordinate 14,881 of NZ_JAOSHO010000050.1, forward strand.
GACGTTCCTCTTCTCCATCACGTGCGCCCTGGCCGTCGCCAACGTGTATTTCGCTCAACCACTCCTCGCTTCAATGGCCGAAAGCCTCGACGTCGCCGCCGCCTCGATCGGCAGCGTAGTGACCGCCACTCAGCTCGGATACGCCTTGGGATTGCTCTTCATCGTCCCGCTGGGCGACCGGATCGACGGCAAACGGTTGATCCTGACCCTGGTCACGTTATCGGTAATCGCCCTGGCGGGCGTCGGCGCATCACAGCATTGGCTGGTCCTGCTGGGCGCCATGATCGTCACGGGTTTGCTGGCCGTGGTCGTCCAGGTGCTCGTCGCCTATGCCGCCACGCTGGCTGCCCCATCCCAACGTGGCCAGGCGGTCGGCACGCTCACCAGCGCGATCGTGCTGGGCATTCTCCTGGCACGGTTCATCTCTGGATTGATCGCCGACCTGGCAGGTTGGCGCGCGGTTTATCTGGTGTCGTCGGGGCTGATGCTGGTCATCGCGGCGGTGTTCTGGAAAGTGGCGCCCACCGCCGCGTCATCCCCTGGCCGGCAGTCTTACCCGGCGCTGATCCGCTCGTTGTTCCAACTGTTCATGACCGAACCGCTCTTGCGGATCAGGGGCCTGTTCGCCCTGCTGATCTTCGCCGCGTTTTCCGTACTGTGGACCGCCATGGTCCTGCCGCTGAGCGCCCCGCCGCTGTCGCTCTCCCACACCGCCATCGGCCTGTTTGGCCTGGCCGGCGTTGCGGGGGCGCTGGCGGCTCGACGGGCCGGGCGCTGGGCCGATCGAGGGTTCGGACAACGCGTCACCGGCCTGTCGCTGGCGCTGCTTGTGCTCGCCTGGCTGCCCATCTCATTTGCCGAAAGCTCCCTGGTCGCGCTGCTCTGCGGCGTGGTCCTGCTCGACTTCGCCGTGCAAGCCGTACACGTCACCAACCAGAGCCTGATTTTCGCCGCACGCCCCGACGCGCAAAGTCGCATGGTCGGCGCCTACATGTGTTTCTACTCGATGGGCAGCGCGCTCGGAGCCGTCGCCGCGACCCAGCCCCACAGGCCATAGACCTGGGTCGCGGTGAGCTGGCTGGGTGGGGTGATCAGTGCGGTGGCGTTGTTGCTATGGTGCGCTTCGATTCGTCTGGCAGCGTGCGGCGAATAAAATCATCACAAATGCTACAGTCGCGCACCAACAACGAGGGAACGCCATGCGCATCATTGGAACAGCCCTGACCATCGCACTGCTGACAGGATGCGCGACGGCCAACGAAACCTTTGGCAACGGGGGACTCTGCGGTGTCCAACCTTATTGCGGCACGTACTTCGATTACCAGATTCTCAAGGAAGCGGTGACTGAGGATAACGCGACGTACGCCAGTGCGTTTGCGCCGTTGGCGGCCATCGACCTGCCCCTGAGTTTCGTCGCCGATACGCTGATCCTGCCCTACACCATTTTTCAGATAAGGCCGTCCGAAGAATAGCGGCGCGGACCTCGCTTCATTCCTGCCTGACGATATCGACGGATATTTCAACGGCCACCACCGCCCCTCTGTTTTCAAGCCAATGGGTGGTGTTCCGATCCTCCGGCCACCCCACGCCTGGGCCATAGTCGGTCGCGATGCCATTGCGATGATCGGTGATGGTGCCTTGCAGTATGTAGACCAAACCGGGCCTGTCCACGTGGTTGTGAAGCGGCCCGAACACGCCTCCCGGCTCGATCGTCACCAGGCGCATGCGCAATTGGCGCCCTGTCATGCCCTCGATTTCGACACCGAGGTCCAGCGTTGCCAGCAGCTGGACCGCCACGCCTTTCGTTTCAGGAACTGTCGCGTTGTTCATGTGCTTGCCTCTGGGGACGGACACGGCCTGATAGAAGTAGACGCCCTGCACGGCGAAATCACAATGCGATTAGCAGTGTCGGGAACTACAGTCGAAAACGCTGCTGCATGGCCTGGCCAAGCAGGTCTACCGCTTCATCGGCGTCGCACGTGGCGGATCGCATGAACACCACCTCGTGGTCCGGAATCACCGGCAGTTCACTGATGATCCGCATGTTCTTCGTTACGCGGCCACGGTCTATCAGGCTGATCGCCAACCCAGCCTCCACACAGGCTTTGACGGCTTGGTTGGAGGGGCTTTCGAGAACGATACGCACCTTGCGTCCGAGTTGCCGAAGCGCTTGCAGCATGGCCTGTCGATAAGGGCATTGCGCCGCATGCACGGCCAGAGCAAGCGGTTCCGTCGAACTGACTGTCGTGCCGATCGCCGCCACCCAGACTGGCGTGGTGGTGACCAGGCTCTGGACCGTTGCATCTGGCTGCTCCATCGGCTGGGTGAGCACGGCCGCGTGGAGCTTGCCGCGCTGCACCTGTTCGCGCAGGGCGTAGCTGGGCGAAGTCTTGAGCTCCAGGATCACGTTGGGCCAGGCTGCCGTGAAGGTCGGAAGGATGTCGCGGATGACATGATCGGCGTATTCGTCCGGCACGCCCAAACTGATGCGCCCCGCCAGCCGTGTGCCTTGGAGGTCAGCCAGCACCCGGTCATGAGTCGCCAGCAGCTCGGTGGTGGAAACGAGCAAACGCCTGCCCAGCGCAGTCAGGGAAACTGATTGATTATCACGGTCAAGCAGGCGACCGCCGGCGACCGCTTCCAGGCGCTGGATGTGCACGCTCACCGCCGCCGGGCTTTTATGCAGCTGCTGCGCTGCCGCGCTGAACTTGCCGATTCGCGCAACCGCATGAAAGGTCCGGATCAGTTCGATATCCAGTATGGCTGCCATGATTCAATCTTCGTGAACGAGTGCTGCAGGATATTTTGATTTATTAGATTAGTCGGCTTTCGTAGCCTGTGACCATGAACTTGCCCAAATCGATCACTTGCGCCTCATCCCCCAGTTGCTACTGGCTGATCCCTTTGCCGCTGCTCGAAGCAGCGTTGCTGGTGGCGTGGAGTTCCGGCTTCGTCGGTGCGCGATTCTCCATCGATTACGCGCCGCCGTTGCTCGTGGTGTTCTGGCGCTGCGTCCTGGTAACGCTCTTGCTGTTCCCTTTTGTCGCCAGGCAGCTGCGGCAGACTTCATGGGTCACGCTGCTGAAAAACGCCGGTATCGGCTTGCTGGCCATGGCCGGCTATCTCGCCGGCATCACCCAAGGCATTGCCTTGGGTGTGCCGGCGGGGCTGGCGGCCTTGTTCGCCGACTTGTTGCCGATGGGCCTCGCGCTGCTGGCCGCCGGAGTGCTCGGCCAACGCCTGACGTCGCGGACCTGGGCTGGCTTGCTCGTCGGCGTGGCCGGCGTCGCCCTCGGCACCCATGGCGCGTTGGCGTGGGGCAGCGCGCCCCTGTGGGTTTATGGCCTGCCGTTGCTGGGCATGCTGTCGCTCGCCGCCGCGACGCTGTGGCAAAAGCGACTTCCGGCCTCGCAGTCCATGGGCCTGTTGCCCAACCTCTGGCTGCAATGCTGCGTCTCGGGCCTGGCGTTCGCCCTGATCGAGGGCACGCAGGGCGGCCTGGCGCCGATAACCAATACCGGATTTGTATTGAGCGTCTTATGGACGGCGGGTTTGTCGACAATGGGCGGATACGGGCTCTACTGGCTGTGCCTGCGCCGAGCCTCGGCGACCCGTGTCGCCAGCGTCCTGTACCTGAGTCCGCCCATTACGATGCTATGGGCCTGGGCAATGTTCGACGAGCCATTGTCATGGCAAATGGCGTTGGGGATGGCGGTGTCTGCCGTCGGGATCTGGCTGGTCGTGCGTGAGGAAGCGCGTGACGCACGACGCAAACAACCTCACGGAACAGCTGCCGAGTCGGAGCCTGCAGGATAGGTCAGTTTCAGTCCGGAGCGCCGTGCCGCCGGATTCAAGATCGCTTGGGTCGCCTTGTCTTTGTCCATGATATGGAAGACGTCGACGTCGCGAAGCAACAGGTAGTCGGTAATGATCCGGCGATGACAGCGCCACCAGACCGCTTCCGCACACATGATGGCGCACCGTCGCGTCCGGCTGAGCGCCAGGAGGCGACCCAGGCCCGCCTCGAATTCGTTCGAAAACGCGTAATCCGCGTAATTGTGGAAGCTGCGGTTTTCCCAGAATCCATTGACGTCATCGGCGACCGTCACGGATTTTTTCCGCAGCCCGCCCAGCTCGCGGATCTGTTCATGCTGCAACCCGAATGGCGCCAGCAATCCAGGCAGCGTATCGAGGTTGTACTGAGGGTTGGTGCGCGACCTTGGAACCGTCCTCACGTCGACGATCATCTCGACCTCGAAGCTTTTCACAATCTCGACGAATTGCTCAAGCGTGCGGGTTGAGTGGCCGATCGTGTACAGGCTGGTTCTTTCCATGGCGAATCCGAATTCAACGAGGTGCCTTCACTAGGAACCGCCCTGCGACGGGTTAGTTTCCTTATGCTTTGTATTGCACATCGGTGCCTGGTTCCCTCGGTCGACCTCCGATCCAACTGTGGGAGATTGCTCGCAAAGACGGCGGTACAGCCAACATCCCCATCAACCGAACCATCGCTA
>NZ_JAOSHO010000500.1 GCF_025917275.1 Pseudomonas agronomica
ATTTGAACCAGAATCGATCAGGCCGGTGTTACTCACCCCGCCAATTTCATCTGCCGCACCGGCAATTCCACCCGGAACGTCGTCCCCACGCCCACTTCGCTGCTCACCGTGATCTCGCCGTTGTGTTTCTTCACGATGCCGTAGGACAACGACAACCCAAGCCCCGTGCCTTGGCCGATGGGCTTGGTGGTAAAGAACGGGTCGAAGATTTTCTGCAGGGTTTCCGGTGGGATGCCGGATCCGTTGTCAGCGACTTCGATCCAGACGTTGTCGCCTTCGACGCCGTTGCGCAGGGTGATGGTGCCGCGTTCCGGGCCGATGGCCTGGGCGGCGTTGACGATCAGGTTCATGATCACCTGGTTGATCTGCGACGGCAGGCATTCGACTTCCGGCAACGGGCTGTATTGCTTGACCACGTCGGCCTTGTACTTGATCTCGTTGGCGACGATGTTCAAGGTCGAATCCATGCCTTGCTGCAAATTCGCCATCTGCCATTCCTGGCTGGAGTCGACCCGGGAGAAGTCCTTGAGGTCCTTGACGATCTGCCCGACGCGGGCGATGCCGTCCTTGGACTCCTTGATCAGGACCGGAATGTCTTCGACCAGGAAATCCAGTTCCACCTCCTGGCGCAGGCTCTTCAAGTTCATCACCAGTTCCGGCGAGGCAATGGCTTGCTCGGCGCTGCCGTAGGCCTGGAGCATTTCCTCGAGTTTGCTGAAATAACCCCCCAGGGCGCCAAGGTTGGACGAAATGAAACCGATGGGGTTGTTGATTTCGTGGGCGACGCCGGCGGCCAGTTGACCCAGCGAGGCGAGTTTTTCCGACTGCACCAGTTGGGTCTCGAGCAGTTTGCGCTCGTCGATTTCCATCTGCAGCAGTTCGCTGGCCTGCTTGAACGCCAGCGTGCGCTGTTCCACCAGGTCTTCGAGCTTGTTCATTTTCAAACGGGCACGGGAGGTCATTTCCCATTTGGTGGTCAGGGTGTTGGCCATCTGCTGGACTTCGATGTTATCGAAGGGTTTTTTCAATATCAGCAGCCGGTCATGGCCGTTCAGGCGGTCGAGCAGTTCGTCCCAGGAATAATCCGAGTAGGCGGTGCAGACCACCACTTGCAGTTGCGGGTCGACTTTCCACAGCTCCTCGATGGTCTTGGCGCCGTCCCAGCCCTCCGGCATGCGCATGTCGACAAACGCCAGCGCATAAGGGCGTTCCTTTGCCAGGGCCTGTTGCAATTTGCCCAGGCCCTCCTGGCCGCCATAGGCCGAGTCCAGTTCGAACACCGTGGTGACGGTTTTCGGCGCTTCGCCGAACAGTGCGCTCTCCATGTCCTGCAGTTCGGCGTTGCTCTCGTCTTCAGGCGTCAGGATCTTTCGGAAGTCGTCATGGATGGCGGGCGTATCGTCGATCAAGAGGATGCGCCGGTTGCTCATGCTATTCATGGCTCACCTTCTGCGAGTTTCAAGGGCAGTTGCAGTACGAATGTTGCCCCGGTCCCGGGCCCCTCGCTGTGTACGGTGAGGTGGCCGTTCATTTCAATCGCTGCCAGTGCGCAACTGTGCAGGCCGAACCCGTGGCCGTCCTTACGGGTGGTAAAGCCGTGGGCGAAGATGCGTGTCATGTTTTCCTCCGGGATGCCTTCGCCTTCGTCTTTCACGCTGATTTGCAGCTCTTCGTCTACGACCGTGGCCTTGAGTGTCATGTTCCGCGCATGGTTGGACACCCCGGCCATCGCGTATTTGGCGTTGCTGATCAGGTTGATCAGGATCAGCAGCAAGCGGTGCTTGTCACCCATGATCCGTGGCACCTCGCCGTATTCCTTGATCACCGTCACATGGTGGCGGGTCAGGGCGCCGGAGTTCATGCGCAGGGCATCTTCGAGCAGTTCGCTGACCACCAGCGGTTCCATCAGGGTGTTGGCGCCCGCGTAGGATTGCTGCGTGGAGACGATGTCCTTGATGTGATCGACGCTTTTGCTCAGTTGCGCCAGTTCGTCGGTCAGGCCTTGTTGCTCCACGGCGATGGCTTCCACCAATTGATTGAGGTAGCCGGGCAGCAGCTTGCCTTTTTCGTCCTCGGTGAGGAAATGCCCCAGGTCGTGGCTGTGCTCGTTGATCAGGTTCATCGCCTTGCCCAGCCCCAGGGCCTTGCTGCTGCGCAGCTTGCGGCTGACCAGGTCGGCCGAGATGTTCACGCTGTTGAGCACGTTGCCCACGTTGTGCAACACGTTGGTGGCGATTTCCGCCATGCCGGCCTGGCGGGCGGTGTCCATCAGTTCGCTCTGGGTGTCCTTGAGCTGGCGGGTGCGCTCCTCGACCCGTTGTTCGAGTTCGTCGTTGGCGGTTTGCAGGGCGCTGTTGACCCGCTTGATTTCCGCGAAGCTGCGGATCAGCCGGATCGCCAGCCAGATCAAAATCAGCACCAGGAACGTGGCGAAGAGCAGCAAGAAAATGTGGTTGCGCTGATGCTTGGCGGCGGCTTGTTCCTGGTCGGTATCGAGCAGGTTGGTAATCGTGTCGAGGCGAGCCGCCAACGGAATCGCTTCGATGCCCTGCAGCAGTTCATTGACCTTCGGTTGTTCGCGCAGGATCAGCGCGATGTGCCGACGCAGGATATCGATGGAACCTTGCAGCCCGTCGGGCAGGCGGTCGCGGTTGACCTCCAGGCGGTTGAGCCCCAGCAGGATTTCGGCGGCCTGGTCCTCGGTGGTGACCTGGGCGAACTCCAGGCTGCTGAGCAGCAGGTCATAGGTGTCGATGGCGACGTTTTGCAGTTGCAGCCTGTCGGCGTCGGAGAGCCGGGCGAACTGGCCCTGGATGTCGTCCTCGGCCGTAGGCAGGAAAGCCAGCGAGTTACGCAATACCGCGTTGTGGGATTTGAACTGCTCCACCAGACGGGTTTTTTCCTTGACGGCCTTGAGGTACTCGTCGCGCTGGGTGTCCCACAACGAGGGCGCATGGCGGCCCGGTTCCGACTCGATGACGTCCAGGCGTTGCCACAGCCGGGTCATCTCGTGCAGGGGCGAGACCAGCGGGTCGTAGTTGTGGCTCAGGGCGACGCGGGCCTTGAGCACTTCGTTGTCCCAGACGGCGTCCTGCTGTTTGAGCACGCGGATCAGGTCCCTGGATTCGATGTGCGAGGCAGCCTGCTGGGCACCGGATTCGATGTACATGAACAACAGGATCGAAGCCAGCAATACACCGATGAAAGCCAGGCCGAGGCGGCGGGAGAGGGTCATAGCGGCTTGCCCTCCCATTCACCGGTCAGGGTCTTGAGGAACTCGACGATCAGCTCGGTATCGTTCTTCTGGGGCTCGCGGCCCAGTTGGTACTTGAACATGACCTCCACCGCCTTCTCCAGGGTAGGGGCGGAACCTTTGTGAAAATACGGTGCGGTGCGTGCGACGTTGCGCAGGCTGGGGACCTTGAACACCTGGCGGTCGGCTTCGTCGCCCGTGACGTTGAAACGCCCTTCATCAGCCCGGGTGGGGTTGCCGCGGTCCCCGATGTAGTCGCCCATGACGCCGAACTTCTGGAACATGTTGCCGCCGATGTTCACACCCTGGTG
>NZ_JAOSHO010000501.1 GCF_025917275.1 Pseudomonas agronomica
GGGAGCAAGCTCCCTCGCCACAAGGGTAGTGGTGGCCCCAAAAGGGGCTACACCGACGCCAGTACCAAGTGCATGTAGCGGTTCAGGATGCCGAGCATGTCTTCTTCGGCTACCGGCTCGGCGCCATTGAGCAAGCCCTGATATTCCATCCGTCCGATAATCGCCGTCAACACTTTGGCATCCTGTTGCGGCTCGCGCGACCCCAGAACCTGGAAAAACTGACACGTGCCATGCAACAGGATTTGCTGATGGGAGCGTACCAGCACCGCCAGTCGCGGGTTGAGCAAGGCTTCCTGGCGGAACGCTTGTTCGGCCATCAGGTAGTCGCGACGGCTCTGCAGTTGATGCTGCACGTAATCGGCGGTCATCCGCGCGATGTCGTCGGCCAATTGCGAGCGCGACTCGGCGCTGCCGTCCCCATAGGCGACCATCTCGCGCAGCAAGCCCTCGTTATTGGCCCACAACTTGGCCATGAAGGCCGCGCTGCGCTCCACGTATTGGGCGAAGGTATCGGTGAGCAGGTCATCGATGTCCTTGAAGTAATACGTGGTGGCCGACAGCGGTACGCCCGCTTCGGCGGCCACCGCGCGGTGTCGCACCGCCCGTACGCCATCGCGCACGACAATGCGCATGGCCGCGTCGAGAATCTTCTGGCGGCGCTGTTCACTGCCCTGTCGGCTGGCCTTGCGGCCCTGGTACTGAACACTTTCAGCCACAGCAGTGGCGACGCCCGCTGCACCTTCTTGAGCCATTGCACGATTCACGACAGGTCTTTCCTCGCTATTTCAGAAGTAACCAATTGATACGTTTGTACCAGACAGGCAATAAAAAGCCGCCCATCGAGGCGGCTTTTTATTTGAAACACTTACGCTTGGGGCCGCATGTGCGGGAAGAGGATGACATCGCGGATCGACGGTGAGTTGGTCAACAACATCACCAGGCGATCGATGCCGATGCCTTCGCCGGCGGTCGGCGGCATGCCGTACTCCAGGGCGCGCACGAAATCGGCGTCGTAGTGCATGGCCTCGTCGTCGCCTGCGTCCTTGTCGGCCACCTGGGCCATGAAGCGCTCGGCCTGGTCTTCCGCGTCATTGAGCTCGGAATAGGCGTTGGCGATCTCACGACCACCGATGAACAGCTCGAAGCGGTCGGTCACGCTTGGGTTTTCGTCGTTGCGACGGGCCAGTGGCGACACTTCGAACGGGTACTGGGTGATGAAGTGCGGCTGCTCCAGCTTGTGCTCGACCAGCTCTTCGAAAATCATCACTTGCAGCTTGCCCAGGCCTTCGAAGCCGAGCACCTTGGCGCCGGCCTTCTTGGCGATGGCGCGGGCCTTGTCGATGTCCTGCAGGTCGGCGGCGGTGATTTCCGGGTTGTACTTGAGGATCGAGTCGAACACCGACAGGCGCACGAACGGCTCGCCGAAGTGGAACACCTTGTCGCCGTACGGCACGTCTGTGCTGCCCAGGACCAACTGCGCCAGTTCGCGGAACAGTTCCTCGGTCAGGTCCATGTTGTCTTCATAGTCGGCGTAGGCCTGGTAGAACTCGAGCATGGTGAACTCGGGGTTATGCCGGGTCGAAACGCCTTCGTTACGGAAGTTGCGGTTGATCTCGAAGACTTTTTCGAACCCGCCGACCACCAGACGCTTGAGGTACAGCTCCGGGGCGATACGCAGGAACATTTCCATGTCCAGGGCGTTGTGGTGGGTTTCGAACGGCTTGGCCGCCGCGCCGCCAGGGATGGTCTGCAGCATCGGCGTCTCGACTTCGAGGAAGTCACGCTTCATCAGGAAGCTGCGGATGTGGGCGATGACTTGCGAACGCACGCGGAAGGTCTGGCGCACGTCTTCGTTGACGATCAGGTCGACGTAGCGCTGGCGATAGCGCTGCTCGGTGTCGGTCAGGCCGTGGTGCTTGTCCGGCAATGGGCGCAGGGACTTGGTCAGCAGGCGCACGCTGGTCATTTCGACGTACAGGTCGCCCTTGCCGGAGCGGGCCAGGGTGCCTTCGGCGGCAATGATGTCGCCCAGGTCCCAGGTCTTGACGGCGGCCAGGGTTTCTTCCGGCAAGGTCTTGCGGTTGACGTAGACCTGGATGCGCCCGGTCATATCCTGGATCACCATGAACGAACCACGGTTGAGCATGATGCGACCGGCAACCTTGACCGGAATCGCCGCCTCGGCCAGCTCTTCCTTGGTCTTGTCCGCGTACTTCTTCTGCAGGACATCGCAATACGCGTCGCGGCGGAAGTCGTTGGGGAAGGCCTGGCCCTTTTCGCGCTCGGCAGCAAGCTTTTCCTTGCGCAGGGCGATCAGGGAGTTTTCTTCCTGTTGCAGGGCTTGCGGGTCGAGTTCTAGGTCGCTCATGTCTTTAAGGTTTCCATCACAGGTTCGTTGCCCCCGGCCCCGGGGCCGGAGTTTGCGGGCAGGCCTCGCTCCCATGGAAGCGTGCCTGCCCACCGCGTGGGTGTCGCGTTACAGCCCTTGCTTGAGGCTGGCGATCAGGTATTCATCGATGTCGCCGTCGAGCACTTTGTCGCAGTCGCTGCGTTCGATGCTGGTGCGCAGGTCCTTGATCCGCGAGGCGTCGAGCACGTACGAACGGATCTGGTGACCCCAGCCGATGTCGGACTTGGTGTCTTCCAGCGCCTGGGACGCGGCGTTGCGCTTCTGCACTTCCTGCTCGTACAAGCGGGCCCGCAGCATCTTCATCGCGGTGTCTTTGTTCGCATGCTGGGAACGTTCGTTCTGGCAACTGACCACGGTATTGGTCGGTACGTGGGTGATCCGCACCGCCGAGTCAGTGGTGTTGACGTGCTGGCCACCGGCCCCGGAGGAACGGTAGGTGTCGATGCGCAGGTCGGCCGGGTTGATCTCGATCTCGATGTTGTCATCGATTTCCGGCGAGACGAATACCGCCGAGAACGAGGTATGGCGACGGTTGCCGGAGTCGAACGGGCTCTTGCGCACCAGGCGGTGCACGCCGATCTCGGTCCGCAGCCAGCCGAAGGCGTATTCGCCCTTGATGTGCACGGTGGCGCCCTTGATCCCGGCGACTTCACCGGCCGACAGCTCCATGATGGTGGCGTCGAAACCGCGTTTGTCGGCCCAGCGCAGGTACATGCGCAGCAGGATGTTGGCCCAGTCCTGGGCCTCGGTGCCGCCGGAACCGGCCTGGATGTCCAGGTAGGCGTTGTTCATGTCCATCTCGCCACTGAACATGCGACGGAATTCCAGCTTGGCGAGGTTCTCGTCCAGGCGCGTCAGCTCGGCGACGACATCGCCGACCGCGCCTTCGTCGTTCTCTTCGACAGCCATGTCCAGCAGGTCGCGGCAATCGGCCAGGCCGCTGGACAACTCGTCCAGGGTCTCGACGATCTGCGCCAGCGCAGAACGCTCGCGGCCCAGCTCCTGGGCGTACGAAGGGTTGTTCCAGACATTCGGATCTTCAAGCTCGCGATTGACTTCGGTCAGGCGCTCATGCTTTTGATCGTAGTCAAAGATACCCCCGAATAGTTTCGGAGCGCTCGGACAGGTCCTTGATGGTGTTAAGGATCGGGTTG
>NZ_JAOSHO010000502.1 GCF_025917275.1 Pseudomonas agronomica
ACCGCGCGATGGTCATCCGTTGTTCAGCGGTTTCGTGAAAGCCGCGTTGGCTCAACACCAGAAAAAGGCATAAGACGATGGCCCAGAAGATCATTCGCGTCGGCGACATCGAGATTGCCAACGACAAGCCGATGGTGCTGTTCGGCGGCATGAACGTGCTGGAAAGCCGCGACATGGCGATGCAGGTCTGCGAGGAATACGTGAAGGTCACCCAGAAACTGGGCATTCCTTACGTCTTCAAGGCCAGCTTCGACAAGGCCAACCGTTCGTCGGTGACCTCTTACCGTGGCCCGGGCCTGGAAGAAGGCATGCGGATCTTCCAGGACATCAAGCAAGCCTTTGGCGTGCCGATCATCACCGACGTCCACGAGCCTGACCAGGCCGCGGTGGTCGCCGAGGTCTGCGACATCATCCAGCTGCCGGCCTTCCTGTCGCGCCAGACTGACCTGGTTGTCGCGATGGCCAAGACCGGTGCGGTGATCAACATCAAGAAAGCCCAGTTCCTGGCGCCTCAGGAAATGAAACACATCCTGAGCAAGTGCGAAGAGGCCGGCAACGATCAGTTGATCCTCTGCGAGCGCGGCTCCAGCTTTGGCTACAACAACCTGGTAGTGGACATGCTCGGCTTCGGCATCATGAAGCAGTTCGAGTACCCGGTGTTCTTCGACGTGACCCACGCGCTGCAAATGCCCGGTGGTCGTTCCGACTCCGCCGGTGGTCGTCGTGCCCAGGTCACCGACCTGGCCAAGGCCGGCATGAGCCAGTCCCTGGCTGGCCTGTTCCTTGAGGCCCACCCTGATCCGGACAACGCCAAGTGCGACGGCCCTTGCGCCTTGCGCTTGAACAAGCTGGAACCTTTCCTGTCTCAGCTCAAGTCGCTGGATGAGCTGGTCAAGGGTTTTCCGACGATAGAAACCGCGTAACACGGTTTTCTCCGGTAAAGTACCGCTCGATAAACGCTCTGGCCTGCGGGCCGGGCGTTGTCGTCGGCGAGCCTGCCCGCTGCTCGATCCCCGCCGACGGTAAAAGATTTCCTCTCGCTGCGTCGTTTTCGTCAACTTTGGAGTGTTTACAACAATGGCAAAAATCGTCGACATCAAAGGTCGTGAAGTTCTCGACTCCCGTGGCAACCCCACTGTCGAAGCGGACGTGCTTCTCGACAACGGCATCATCGGCAGCGCCTGCGCGCCGTCCGGTGCTTCCACTGGCTCGCGCGAAGCGCTGGAGCTGCGTGATGGCGACAAGAGCCGTTACCTGGGCAAGGGCGTGCTGAAAGCCGTCGCCAACATCAACGGTCCGATCCGCGACCTGTTGCTGGGCAAGGACCCTGCCGACCAGAAAGCCCTCGATCACGCCATGATCAAGCTCGACGGTACCGAAAACAAAGCCACCCTGGGCGCCAACGCGATCCTCGCCGTGTCCCTGGCCGCTGCCAAGGCCGCTGCCCAGGACCAGGACCTGCCGCTGTACGCACACATCGCCAACCTCAACGGTACGCCGGGTGTCTACTCGATGCCGGTGCCGATGATGAACATCATCAACGGCGGCGAGCATGCCGATAACAACGTCGACATCCAGGAATTCATGGTGCAGCCGGTTGGCGCCAAGTCCTTCTCCGAAGGCCTGCGCATGGGCACCGAGATTTTCCATCACCTCAAGGCCGTGCTCAAAGCCCGAGGCCTGAGCACCGCCGTTGGCGACGAAGGCGGTTTCGCACCGAACCTGGCGTCCAACGAAGATGCACTGAAAGTAATCTCCGAAGCCGTGGCCAACGCTGGCTACAAGCTGGGCACCGACGTGACCCTCGCCCTGGACTGCGCCGCCAGTGAGTTCTTCGAAGACGGCAAGTACAACCTGTCTGGCGAAGGCCAGGTGTTCACCGCCGAAGGTTTCGCCGATTACCTCAAGGGCCTGACCGAACGCTACCCGATCATCTCCATCGAAGACGGCCTGGACGAGTCCGACTGGGCGGGCTGGAAAATCCTCACCGACAAGATCGGCGAGAAAACCCAGCTGGTGGGCGACGACCTGTTCGTGACCAACACCAAGATCCTGAAAGAAGGCATCGACAAGAAAATCGCCAACTCGATCCTGATCAAGTTCAACCAGATCGGCACCCTGACCGAAACCCTGGAAGCCATCCAGATGGCCAAGGCTGCCGGCTATACTGCCGTGATCTCCCACCGCTCCGGCGAAACCGAAGATTCGACCATTGCCGACCTGGCCGTGGGCACTGCGGCGGGCCAGATCAAGACTGGTTCGCTGTGCCGCTCCGACCGCGTTTCCAAGTACAACCAACTGCTGCGCATCGAAGAGCAGTTGAACGGTAAGGCCAAGTACAACGGTCGCGCCGAGTTTCGCGGCTAAGCTGTAAATGGTAAAAAGACAGCGGATTGCGTCGCAAAGGTCGCCAAGGTGGCGGTTTTGCCTCTAATCTGATGCCTTATCAAGCACAAGCCTGGGTCTTCCAGGCTTCGTGCTATCAGACGCTTCAAAGTTTGCACGGCGGTCTTTTTTCACTGGATACCTGATATTCGATGCGCAGTCCCAATTGGTTGTTTCTCGTGTTGCTCTTGTTGCTGGCTGGCCTGCAGTACCGCCTTTGGGTGGGTAATGGCAGCCTGGCGCAAGTGGCCGAGCTGACTCAGCAAATTGCCGACCAGCACGCCGAAAACGAGGCTTTGCTGGAGCGTAACCGAGTGATGGACGCCGAAGTGATGGAGTTGAAGAAAGGCATGGAAACCGTTGAAGAGCGGGCTCGCCATGAACTGGGCATGGTGAAAGAAGGCGAAACCCTCTACCAGTTGGCCCAATGAGCATTCGTCCACCGGCCTTCTGGGCCGTGATTCCTGCCGCGGGCATTGGTGCCCGTATGGCCGCGGACCGCCCCAAGCAATATCTGCAATTGGGCGGACGCACAATTCTCGAACACAGCCTTGGCTGTTTCCTCGATCACCCGACCGTCAAGGGCGTGGTGGTCAGTGTTGCACCTGACGACCCCTACTGGCCTACCCTGGCCTGTGCCAGCGATCCCCGTATTCAACGGGTGGATGGCGGTGAGCAGCGTTCGGATTCTGTACTCAATGCGTTGCTGCACCTTCACGAGCAGGGCGCTGATGATTTCGACTGGGTGCTGGTACACGACGCCGCGCGGCCGAATCTGGCCCGGGACGACCTCGATACCTTGCTCCATGAGCTGGCGAACGATCCGGTCGGCGGCCTGCTGGCGGTCCCGGCGCGCGACACCCTCAAGCGCGTCGACAAGCATGGCCGTGTGTTGGAAACCATTGATCGCAGCGTGATCTGGCAAGCCTATACGCCGCAGATGTTCCGCCTCGGCGCCTTGCATCGGGCCCTGGCCGATAGCCTGGTGGCTGACGCAGTGATCACCGACGAAGCATCCGCCATGGAATGGGCAGGGCAGGCGCCTCGGTTGATCGAAGGGCGGGCGGATAACATCAAGGTGACCCGGCCGGAAGACCTGGAGTGGTTGCGCCAGCGGTGGGCGAATCGGCATTAAGCTAGATCTGTTTCCTCATTGGATCGTCATCGTCTAGGCCGG
>NZ_JAOSHO010000503.1 GCF_025917275.1 Pseudomonas agronomica
GCTCGCTCCCACAGGGGACGTTGGTGGCTTGAAGTTTGCGTGTTACCACCCCCAGAACTGCAACCACCAGCCATAGCCCACCAAGCCGCTCGCCAGGACCAGGCAGGCCATGGCGGGGAGCCGCCGGATCGGCGCGGCGCCGTCGCGGCCGAGTACTTTCCAACCCAGCAGGAAGCTCCAGCCGATGGCCGCGATCAGCAGCAGCGCCCGGGCAGGCTGCACCCATTCCAGCAACAACCCTTCGTAGCGCAACAGCTTGACCGTAGTGGCCGACAGGCCAAGGAACAACCCTGCACCGCCGAGGGGCACCAGGGTGATGGCCAAGGGCCAATACTGTGCAGCATCTCCTGAGAGTCGGGCGGCCAGGCGCATCAGCAGCATCAACGCAGTGCCCATCACCCACGCACTCATGCCCAGATAGGCGACGATGCAAAAACCGTCCAGCCAACTGAAACTGTCGTTGAGCTGCGGATAGTGCGTCAGCAACCACCACGGCGCGTTGTCCATCAACGGCCAGGTCACGTCGCGCGACACCAGCCATTGGGCCAACCCCTGTTTCAAGGCGATGAACCAAGGGCTGACAGTCCACTGGAACGCGCCCATCGCCAGGCCAATGACCCCGAAGAACAGCAAGCGCACATCCCAGGGCGAGACCGTGGTTGGGGTGGCCTGGAGGATTTCCTGATTGCTGGAGCGGGCGATCAGCCGTACTGCGTCGCGCTGGCCGCTGCAACGGCCACAGGCGTGGCAATCGGCAGCGCCGCGCATTCGGCGGATGTCGAGCAAGGGCGCGCAGTTGGGCGGTGGTCGACGGGGTCCGTGATTTTCCAGCCAGCGTTGTTCGTCGACCTGGAAATGCACCGGTGCGAGGCGGGCGAGCAGGGCGAAGACGCCGCTGACCGGGCACAGGTAACGGCACCACACCCGTTTGCCACGGGCGAACAGCAATCCCACGACGACCGCCGCGACGGTCGAGCCCCCGAGGATCAGCAGCGCCGCCTGGGCATAGTCGTAGACGCTGATCAACTGGCCGTAGAGCGTGGTCAGGCAGAACGCCAGGGTCGGCCAACCGGCCCAGCGCAATTCCCGTGGCACGCCGAGGCCACGGCCGTATTGGCTGGCCCATTCGCTCAAGGCGCCTTCGGGACACAGCACGCCACACCAGAGCCGGCCGAACAGGACGATAGACAGCAACACGAACGGCCACCAGATCCCCCAGAACAGGAACTGCGCCAACAACGTCAGGTTGTCCACGAGATGCGCCTGGCTGTCCGGCAACGGCAGCATCGCCGGGAGCACCAACAGCACCGCGTAGAACAGCACCACCGCCCATTGCACGGTGCGGATGGTCGCGCCATGGCGGCGCATGCCGTCGCCGAGGCGCTGGAGCGCCGGGTTCAGGTCGGGCATGGCAGGTTTTCCACCTTGCGTGGCCGCAGCCAACCGGCGACGGCCAGCCAATAACCGAGCCACACCAGCAACGTCAGCAGGCTGGGGCTGGCGCGATAACCGGTGAAGTCGGCGAGAAAAGCGCCCAGGCCATGGCCGTCATCCAGCACGGCGCTGCTGTCCCACAGCGCATCGCCGAGGGTGCGATACACCGCCTCCGGCCAATCCATCGCCAACAGTTGCCCGCCGATCCGCTCGACGCCGCTGACCAGAAGCGCCGAGCCCAACAGCAGCAGGATCGCTTCGCTGATGGCGAAGAAGCGCGGCCACGAGATGAATCGGCGGCTGCCGTGGAGCAGGGAAACGGTCAGCAGCGACAAGACCAATCCGGCCACCGCGCCGACCGCGAACAACCCCAGTGACGGACCTTCCAGCCGGGCGCCGGCGCCGTAGAGAAAGACCACGGTTTCGCTGCCTTCGCGGCTGACGGCAAGCAACGCCAGCACCAGCAGCCCCATCCCACCCTGGCGCCCCAGGCGTTGGTCGGCCTGACGCGTGAGGTCATGCTTGAGCGTGCCGGCGTTGCGATGCATCCAGCCGACCATCTGCACGATCAGCAGGCTGGCGACCAGCGCCAACGACGCCTGGAACCACTCGTTGGCGGCGCCGCTCATGGCTTCGCCGGCCAACAGGATCAAACCGGCCAGCACGCCCGACAGCAACAGGCCGAGGGCCGCGCCACTCCAAACGTAGCGCAGCAGTCGGTCGGCCTGCTGCTGGCGACTCACCCAGGCCTGGAGAATGCCGATCACCAGCAAGGCCTCGACGCTTTCGCGCCAGACAATGAACATCGATTGCGTCATGGGAACGCCTCCTGGACGATTACCGGGCGAGAATGCCGCCCTCGGGCAACTGCGGGTTGAATTCATCGAAGAACGGATAGTGGCCGGGGCGCAGCGGATGGATCACCACGAAAGTGGTCACGCCTGGAGACAAGACCTTTTCGACCCGCAACGGCGTGCTTTCGAATTCCGCCGGGCCTTGGCCGATGTTCTTCAACACGATCTTGAAACGCTGGCCGGCCGGAACCTCCAGCAGTGGCGGGGTGAACTGCCCGTCGCGCATGCTCAGCTCGTAGGTGAGCAGTTCGGCCTCGGCGATCGATGGCAGCAACAGGCCGGCCAGCATCAGCCAGATGAATCGGCTCATGTTCAGTACCCGCCTTTTTTTCCGATCCCGGCGTAGACGAATTCGTAGTGCAATTCACAGCGCTCGAACCACGGCGCCACACCGGTTTCCTTGTCGGTGTGGCGACCGAGGGATGCGTGGCCTGCCGGCGGCTGGACGGTGAAGGTCAGTTGGTATTTGCCCGGGCCGAGCAGCTTCACGTTATCGCCGTAGTGCGGCCCGTCATTGGCGACCATGGCGTGGAAATCGCCCTTGAGTTCGGTGTCGTTGCCTTGTTTCTTCAACTGGAACGAGACGTTGAGATAGGGCACGAAGTTGCCTTCCTGGAAGCCCTGCTGGTTGTCCGCCGTGGCGCGAATGTCGGCCTCCAGGTGCACATCGGAATCGGCGGTGGCGCGCATCATGCCGGCGGGGGCCATTTCGATCGGTTGCAGGTACACCGCGCCGACTTCAAGCCCGGGGCACAGTTGCGGTTCGCCGATGGGGTACTCCTTGGCCTGGGCCAGCGGTGCGAGACACAACAGGGCGAGGGACAGGGGAGCGAGTGTGCGCATGATGACTTCCTGGTTGGCTAAGTGATGGCGCCGAGTCTAGGAAGCTTCGCTGCGAATAATAATGATTCTTGTCAATTTTCAGCGTGAATTTTCCCCGGACCGCTGTTCTTGACCGCAATCAAGGTGCGCTGCGCACCGACACGCTAGGGTAGGGATACACCCATCCGGCATGCGGGGTCGTCATGGCAAAGCCTTTTCCCATCAGTCCCAAACATCCCGAGCGCATCTGCTGGGGCTGCGACCGTTACTGCGCCTCGACCGCGCTGGCGTGCGGCAACGGCGCCGACCGCACGATGCACCCGGCGGAAATGATCGGCGAGGATTGGTACCTGCACGGGGATTGGGGGATAGACGTGGTGGATGTGACGGACAAGGCCGTGGAGGAAACCGCAGTCCCTCTGAAGGGTTGAAACAAATCCTGTGGCGAGGGA
>NZ_JAOSHO010000504.1 GCF_025917275.1 Pseudomonas agronomica
CGGGAGCAAGCTCCCTCGCCACAGTGGGTTTTATTTCCAGACTTGTGGATTGACCAGGTTCTTCGGTCGCTCGCCTGTCAATGCGCTGCGCAAGTTTTCCACGGCAAGATTGGCCATGGCTTCCCGGGTTTCGTGGGTCGCCGAGCCGATGTGCGGTAGCGTCACAGCGTTTTTCAGCTGGAACAGTGGCGACTCGGCCAGCGGCTCTTTCTCGTAGACGTCCAGCCCGGCGCCACGGATGCGCTGGGTCTGCAGGGCTTCGATCAGCGCAGGCTCGTCCACCACCGGGCCGCGGGAAATATTGACCAGGATGGCGCTCGGTTTCATCAGGGCCAGTTCGCGTTGGCCGATCAGGTGGCGGGTCTTCTCGCTGAGGGGCACCACGAGACAGACGAAATCCGCTTCGGCCAGCAACTGGTCCAGTTCGCGAAATTGCGCGCCCAACTCGTTTTCCAGCGCTGTCTTGCGACTGTTGCCGCTGTACAGGATGGGCATGTTGAACCCCAACCGGCCACGTCGGGCAATCGCCGCTCCGATATTGCCCATGCCGACGATGCCCAGGGTCTTGCCATGCACATCGCTGCCGAACAACTGTGGCCCGACGGTGGCCTGCCACTGTCCGGCCTTGGTCCAGGCGTCCAGTTCAGCGACGCGACGGGCGCTACTCATCAGCAGGGCGAACGCCAGGTCGGCGGTGCTTTCGGTGAGCACGTCGGGGGTGTTGGTGAGCATGATCCCGCGTTCATTGAAGTACGCCAGGTCGTAGTTGTCATAGCCCACCGAGACGCTGGACACCACCTCAAGCTTTGTGGCGTGCTGCAGTTGCTCGCGGCCAAGCTTGCGACCGACGCCAATCAGCCCGTGGACGTGGGGCAAGGCTTCGTTGAACTGCGCGTTGATGTCGCCTTTCGACGGGTTGGGCACGATCACGTCGAAGTCCTGTTGCAGGCGTTCGATCATCGGCGGTGTGATACGGCTGAAGGCAAGTACGGTTTTTTTCATCGTGCAAGGCTCATCTGCAAGGAATACCAAGCACGCTAACATTCCTGGCTGCGGTTAGGCGAGAGGGGCGGCGTAATCGCAGCGCCACCAGTCTCTTGTAGGAGCGAGCTTGCTCGCGATAGCTATTCATGTGCCAGTCTGTCGTCGCCTGATACACCGCTATCGCGAGCAAGCTCGCTCCCACAGGGAATCTCTACAAAATCAGGCGGCCCGCAGGGAAATAAAGGCGTAATTGACGGGGGCTTCGGTGACGACCGTTGCGCCGCTGGCCGTGACCTGGCTGGCAATGTCATCGCCGGACAAATGGAACTGCCATTCGCTGGCTTGCGGCTGCAGTGGCTGCGAACGGGCCAGGTCGATGGCGGCGGCAAACGCCTCCATGTTCGGCAGGTAGGCCGTGAATCCGTCGCCCTTCAGCGCCGTGGTGTGAATGCCCAAGGAGGCACAGATGCGTTCCTTGATGCCGATTTCTTCACGGTCAGCCTGGCGTGAGCGCTCGATCAATCCGGCCAGTTCCTGATCCACCAACTTGCCGCCGACGATCAACTGCGGCCCCGTTTCCCACGACTCCGGTGGACAGTCCTTGGCGGCGGTATTGAGGGGGATGTGTGGATTGATTTCCATCGGATAGATGCGGCACACCAAAGGCCTGCGCTCATAGATGCTGCACAGGTTGTCAGCATTCAGGTTGTGGCACGGACCGGCGTTGTAGGCGGCAAACGTGATCGCCACGAGTGCTTCGCTCGTGCCGCTGCGGACCACCGCAGAGCGCCGTTCGGCATGTTCGCGCTGCGCCACGGGCAGGCCGAGGCCGTTGGGCAGGAAGGCCTCGATCAGGACGATCACTTGACCGCCGTCACTCGCCCACATCCTGGCTTCGTCGAGCGTCAGGGGAACGTGATGACCGGAGCAGCACTTGCCGCACCCTACGCAGGAGAACGTTGTATTCATTAATCGACCGCAGGCAAATAGGCTGGAAGCGGCGTCAGGAAAACGCCGCGATGAACGGTGCGAAGCAAGTTATGCGCCATTCACCGGGACGTGCTGGCGGGACGGATCGAGTCCCATTCGGTAACGAAGGCAGCCTTGGTTTTCTTGCGGTAGAGGCACAATTCGGTACCGGTCGCACCGTTCATGTGCTTTTGCGGGTATTGGCCTTGCAGCAGCAGCGCGGTGTAGCCGACGCGGTCATCGAATTGCGCGGCGGTGCCGACCGGTTCGGCGTTTTTCAAACCACTGGCCTTGACGCAGCTGGCGAGTACTTTCTTGTCATAGGTGGCCCAGGCGTCGGAGCTGGAGGCGTGGGCCTGCGACGACAGGGCGATCAGGGTTAAGAGAATCAGGGCTGGGGTTTTCATCAGGAAAGTCCTTGTTCTGGGAAACCAGGACAAGAGTATGCCTGAGGTGAGGGCGAAGGGCGGGTGACGGGAACGGATCGCAGCTTTCGTTGCGCTGGCGGCAACGAAAGCTGCGATCGATTTTCAGCGAACTCAGCGGCCTTGTTCAGCCACGGCCTTGGCCGCCGTGATCAGGCACTTGGTCAGTTCGGGCGACGAAAACTTAGTGAGCACGCCGTTGGCGCCGGCCAGCCGCGCTTTTTCGCTGTTCATGGCGCTGTCGAGCGAGGTGTGCAGCAGTACATAGATATGCGCGAAATCAGGCGTTTCGCGCAGGGTTCGGGTGAGGGCATAGCCGTCCATTTCCGACATCTCGATATCGGAGACGATCAGGTTGATCTCCTGCGCGGTGCCTTGCAGCTCCAGCAGGCAATCGATGGCTTCCTTGGCGCTGCGGGCCGTGTGGCACTGCAGGCCCAGGTTGCGCAGGGTGTGCACGGATTGTTGCAGGGCGACCTGGCTGTCATCGACCACCAGGATCCGCGCGGTGCCGAGCACTTCGGCGTCTTCCATGCTCAGTTCGGTGGGCGCCGTCTCGATCTGCGCCGGGGCGATGCCGTGGATGACTTTTTCGATATCGAGCACTTGCACCAGCGTGCCGTCCACCGAAGTCACGCCGGTGATGAACGCGCGCACGCCGCCGGAGCCGTAGGGTGGTGGCTTGATGTCGGTCGTCAGGCAATGCACGATTTTGCTCACGGCCTGGACATGCAGGCCTTGTTTGGAGCGGCTGACGTCAGTGACGATCAGGCAGCCGCCATCGGGATCTTCCAGCGGGCGCTCGCCAATGGCGCGGCTCAGGTCGATCACCGACAGTGACGTCCCACGCAGCGTGGCGATGCCTTTGACGTGTGGGTGCGACTCCGGCAGCTTGGTCAGCGGCGGGCAGGGAATGATTTCACTGACCTTGAGCAGGTTGATTGCCATCAGCTTGCCGCTGCGCAAGGTAAACAGCAGAAGCGAAAGTGAATCTGCGCGGGCTTTGTTGGAAGACATAAAAACCTTCTGTGTAAAAAGGTGGGGCGAGCGATGTAGATCGCCAAGACAGCTTTTGATAACGGGTTATCGACTTGTAGGGGGCAGGCTTTAGGGCGAAAGCTTGTCGATCGCATGGATCGCGGCCATAAGGTCCTTTTGCGGATCGCTT
>NZ_JAOSHO010000505.1 GCF_025917275.1 Pseudomonas agronomica
ATCGCGAGCAAGCTCGCTCCCACAATGGACCCCTTATGACTCCAACGGCATCACCGTCACCCGCACTTCGGGGTCATGGGTACCGCCGCCCAGGATCACTCCGCGCAACGGTGACACATCGGAAAAATCCCGGCCCCAGGCCAGGGTGATGTGTTCCAGCGCCGGCTGCACGTTGTTGGTCGGATCGAAGTCCACCCAACCCAACACCGGGCAGAACACCGACACCCAGGCGTGCGAAGCATCGGCGCCTATCAGGCGGGCCTGGCCGGGCGGTGGCTGGGTCAGCAGATAGCCGCTGACGTAACGCGCCGCCAATCCGCGGGATCGCACACAAGCCAGCATCAGGTGGGCGAAGTCCTGGCAAACACCCCGGCGGCGCTCCAGCACTTCCACCAACGGCGTCGCAACCTGGGTGGCCTCGGCGTCGAAGGTGAACTCTTCGAAGATCTTTTCCATCAATGCCTGGACACCGACCATCAACGGCCGTCCTGCCGGAAAACAGCTTTGCGAAAACTCCACGAAGCTGCGCTTGAGGTGCACATAGGGCGACTCGAAACGGTAGCGACAGGCGTCCAGTAACTGCGCTGCCAGCGGCCGGCCGCTATAGGTCAACGCGTCACGGGTCGAATCCCAGGCCGGCGACAGGTTGAAATCCAATTCAGGCCGCGCCAGCACCTCGACGCTCAGGCGGGCATTGACCAACAGCTCATCGTGAGGCCGTTCGAAGGCCAGGCGGGTCAACGGATTGCCGAACACGTCCTGCTCATCCCGACGAGTCGTCGGCTCCGGACTGATCAGCAACTGCTGCTCGGTGCAACGCTGCCAGTCACAGGGCCGTGGCCACAGATGGGCCAGTTGCTGCGCCAGGGACACCGGGCTGTCGTAGTGATAATGGGTGTCGTGGAGGATCTGGTAACGAGCGTTCATCAGACGGACACCGTGCGTTGGCTGACGTCATCGACGTGGGCAAAATGGCGCAAGGCCAGGCGATCGGACACCTGGCCGCTGACATCGGCCACTTCCTGCAACAGCTCGGCCAGCCCGTCGAGTGCCGCGCGCAGGCTGGCTTCGCCGAACAGCGGGTTTTCCAGGCAGCGCAGGTCGAAGCGCGACAGGCGCGTCACCAATTCCGGCAACGCGGTATCCCTGGGCGCGCCAAAATCATCGTTCAGGCGCTTGAGGGTGCGGGCCACCAGTTTCAATTGGAAGAGCACCGCATGGGGGTTCTGTTCGTCCAGCAGCAACAGGTCGAGCACCGGGATCAACTGCGCCACCGCCAGGTAGCGCGAGCGGTAGGTGATACTGCTGTTGCCCAATTCCAGCAACCACTCCAACCCGGCCTGATCGAAAACCGCCTCGCCCCGCAGGAATGCCGCCAGGCTGCTGCTGAGGAACTGCAGGCGCTCCAGGCGCCGACCGATCATCAGGAAGCGCCAGCCCTCGTCGCGGGTCATGTCGTCCAGGGCGAACCCGGACAACGCCGCCAGGGACATCACCAAGCGGTTGAGGAAATCCAGCAACTCACCGAAGTCCGGCTCACTGGTTTCCAGCTCCACCGCTTCGCGCTGCAGCTCCACCAGCGCCTGCCAGTTTTCCCGCGACAGCTTGCCGCGAACCTGCGAAGCCGCCCACTGCAAGCGCTGCAGATTGGACCGCAAACTAAAAGACCAGTCATCGCCGAGCATGGCCGCCATCAGGCGTTCGGGCAGCTCGCCCTCTTCGGGCAACAGCATCAGGCTCTCGCCCAGGGAGACCGCCGATTGCAGCGCTTGCGGGTCATCACCGTCGACATACCGCGCCAGCATGATCCGTAGAAGGCGAGCGCTGTCGTCGCAGCGTTCGCAGTAGCGGCCGAACCAGAACAGGTTTTCGACGACTCGCGACGGCAGGTACGGATCGCGGCGCACCAGATCATGAACGCCGACGGTGCGCTGGGCCTTCCATTGTTCGCCGCCGGGCGCTTGCTCGCCGAGCACCCACGTGTCCTTGCTGGCACCGCCGCGCTGCATCGACACCACCTCGGCATCGGCCTCGGCAGCCACGCGGGTCAGGCCACCGCGCAGCACGCGATAATCGTTTTTCCCGGACACGGCGTACACGCGCATGCCGATGGCCCGGGGCTGGATCAAGCCATCCTCGGCCTGCCACACCGGCGCCTGGGACAACTGCGCCAGCTCCTGGGCGACGTAGGCATAAGGCCGCGCCTGCATGCGTGCCGCCAGTTGGGCGCGCTGGTCCTCGTCCAGGTCTCGGCCGAACACGGGTGTGAAGCTCTGGGAGGGAAACGCCGGCTTGATCAACAGCTGGGGTAATTTCTCCAAGGCCTGGGCCAGCACTGGCGGTTCACCGCACCACCAGGTGGCAATGGAAGGCAGCATCAGCTCTTCGCCGAACAGATATTGGTTGATCTTCGGCAAGAACCCCAAGAGCCCTGGCGATTCCAGCACGCCGCTGCCCAGGGCATTGGCCACCAAGACCCGGCCCTGGCGCACCGCTTCCAACAAACCGGGCACGCCCAGGGCCGAATCGGTGCGCAACTCCAGCGGGTCGCAGAAATCATCGTCGAGCCGGCGCATGATCGCGTGGACCCGACGTAATCCGCTGAGGGTCTTGAGATACACCGTGGCGTCCCGAACGGTCAGGTCACCGCCTTCCACCAATGGGTAGCCGAGCTGGCGCGCCAGGTACAGATGCTCGAAATAGCTCTCGTTGAAACGCCCGGGCGTCAGCAGCACCACCAGCGGCGGCTCGCCGTCGCTGGGCGCCTGCCGTGCCAGCGTCTCTTGCAAGGTCCGGAAGAAACCGGACAAGTGCTGCACCTTCAGGTCGCGATATAGATCGGGAAACGCCCGGGACACGATGGTGCGATTTTCCAAGGCATAACCGGCCCCGGAAGGCGCCTGGGTCCGATCCGCGGTGACCCACCAGCGACCGTCGGGCGTACGCGCCAGGTCCACGGCATACAGGTGCAGGAAGTCGCCATCGGGCGGCGTGATGCCTTGGCAAGGCCAGAGGAAATTGTTGTGGCCGAACACCAGTTCTGCCGGCAACAGCCCTTCGCTGATCAGCCGCTGCGGCCCGTACAGGTCGGCCAGTACCGCATTGAGCAAACGCGCACGCTGGGCAATGCCAGCCGACAACAGCTTCCATTCCTGGACATCGATGACGTGGGGCAGCAGATCCAGTTCCCAAGGCCGATCGGCGCCCTTCGGGTCCGCATAGACGTTGTAGGTGACGCCGTTTTCCTGGATTTGCCGGGCCAGCAACGCCTGGCGCTGGATCAGTTGCGCTGGCGTACTGCGCTGCAACTGGTCGAACAGCCGCCGCCAGTGCGGGCGCACCGCACCGCTGTTGTCCAGCAATTCGTGATAGGTGCCCGTCGTCAGCGGGTAACGGTCAAGCAGGTCAGGCATGGAAAGCTCGGCAGGACGGCAATGATAGGTGAGACTAGCGCAAGCGTATGACGCCCGGATAGGTGGAAGATTGTGACGAGCCGCTGGGGGTGCCCTGTAGGAGCTGCCGGAGGCTGCGAT
>NZ_JAOSHO010000506.1 GCF_025917275.1 Pseudomonas agronomica
CGCTTCACCATTCTCGTTGGCACGATTGATGATCTTGTCGTCGATGTCGGTGATGTTGCGCACGTAGGTCAGGTCATAACCGCTGAAACGCAACCAGCGGGTCACCAGGTCGAAGGCGACCATGCTGCGGCCGTGGCCCAGGTGGCAATAGTCGTACACGGTCATGCCGCAGACGTACATGCGCACCTTGTTGCCATCCAACGGCTTGAAGACTTCTTTGCTCTTGGTGAGCGTGTTGTAGATCGTAAGCACAGGGTTTCCCTTAAGACTTGATCACTGACCCCAGGAATCGCGCAAGGTCACGGTACGGTTGAACACCGGAGCACCGGGTTTCGAGTCCTTGATATCCGCGCAGAAGTAACCTTCGCGCTCGAACTGGAAACGGTCTTCCGGCTGTGCGTTGCCCAGCGATGGCTCGGCACGACAACCAGTGAGCACTTGCAGGGAGTCAGGGTTGATGTTGTCCAGGAAACTGGCGCTGTCTTCGGCCTTCTCCGGGTTCGGCGAACGGAACAGGCGATCGTACAGGCGCACTTCGCACTCGACGCTGGCGGCGGCCGGCACCCAGTGGATCACGCCCTTGACCTTGCGACCTTCCGGGTTCTTGCCCAGGGTGTCGGGGTCGTAGGAGCAACGCAGCTCGACGATGTTACCGTCGGCGTCCTTGATGGCCTCGTCGGCGCGGATCACGTAGCTGCCACGCAGGCGCACTTCGCCGGCAGGCTCCAGGCGCTTGTAGCCTTTTGGCGGCTCTTCCATGAAGTCTTCACGGTCGATGTAGATTTCCCGGGCGAACGGCAGGACGCGCACGCCCATGTCTTCTTTCGGGTGGCACGGCAGCTCGAGGTTCTCGACCTGGCCTTCCGGGTAATTGGTGATGACGACTTTCAGCGGACGCAACACGCACATGGCGCGCGGCGCACTGTGGTCGAGGTCGTCGCGGATGCTGAATTCCAGCATGCCGAAGTCCACCACGCCGTCGGAGCGGTTGGTGCCGATCATCTCGCAGAAATTGCGGATCGACTTCGGCGTGTAGCCACGACGGCGGAAGCCCGACAGCGTCGACATGCGTGGGTCATCCCAACCGCTGACGTGCTTCTCGTCCACCAACTGCTTGAGCTTGCGCTTGCTGGTGATGGTGTAGTTCAGGTTCAGGCGGCTGAACTCGTACTGGCGCGGGTTGGCCGGCACCGGCAGGTGCTCCAGGAACCACTCGTACAATGGACGGTGGCTTTCGAATTCCAGGGTGCAGATCGAGTGCGTGATGCCTTCGATGGCGTCCGACTGGCCGTGGGTGAAGTCATAGTTCGGGTAGATGCACCACTTGTCGCCCGTCTGGTGGTGATGGGCATGACGGATGCGGTACATGATCGGGTCGCGCAGGTTCATGTTCGGCGAGGCCATGTCGATCTTGGCGCGCAGCACACGGGCACCGTCCGGGAACTCACCGGCGCGCATGCGGGCGAACAGGTCCAGGTTCTCTTCCACGCTGCGGTCACGGAACGGGCTGTTGCGGCCCGGCTCGGTCAGGCTGCCACGGTATTCCTTGGCCTGCTCCGGCGTCAGGTCGCACACGTAGGCGTTGCCGGACTTGATCAGCTCGACCGCCCAATCATGCAACTGGTCGAAATACTGCGAGGCGTAGCGAACTTCGCCGGCCCATTCGAACCCCAGCCACTTGACGTCGCTCTTGATCGCGTCGATGTATTCCTGGTCTTCCTTGGCCGGGTTGGTGTCATCGAAACGCAAGTGCGTGACGCCACCGAACTCCTCGGCCAGGCCGAAGTTCACGCAAATGGATTTAGCGTGACCGATGTGCAGGTAGCCGTTGGGCTCCGGCGGGAAGCGGGTGACGATCTGCGTATGCTTACCCGAATCCAGGTCCGCCTGGACAATCGGGCGCAGGAAATTGACCGGCACGGCCGGGCCGGTCTTGGAATTCGAGGTAGGGTCGACAGTGGGCTTGCTCATAGGATCCTTGAACGTACAAGTGCGCGGCCGGGTGCGGCCTGATAAATCAAAGCCCGTATCATAGCCGATGCTGTCAAGCACCTGACAGGCCGAGCCGGCAAACGATTGAATTTAATCGACGACCCGATGAAAAACAGCCTCGAATTTCGTGCCCGGCACGCTAAACTGCCCAGCCTGGCCGATTACAGCCAGACCGGTTGCGGGCGTTCGCGCCCCGAAACCCACGAATTCCTTGAAAGAGTAGTGATCATGACCCAAGTCAAACTGACCACCAACCATGGCGACATCGTCCTGGAACTGAACGCCGAAAAGGCACCGATTACCGTTGCCAACTTCGTTGAATACGTCAAGGCCGGGCACTACACCAACACCGTGTTCCACCGTGTCATCGGCAACTTCATGATCCAGGGCGGCGGCTTCGAACCGGGCATGAAGGAAAAGAAAGACAAGCGCCCGAGCATCCAGAACGAAGCCGACAACGGCCTTTCCAACGACAAATACACTGTCGCCATGGCCCGCACCATGGAGCCGCATTCGGCCTCCGCGCAGTTCTTCATCAACGTTGCCGACAACAGCTTCCTGAACCACAGCGGCAAGAACGTCCAGGGTTGGGGCTACGCGGTATTCGGTAAAGTCACCGCCGGCACCGACGTGGTCGACAAGATCAAAGGCGTATCCACCACTTCCAAGGCCGGCCACCAGGACGTCCCGGCAGAAGACGTGATCATCGAGAACGCCGAGATCATTGAGTGATATTGCTGATTTCAGATTTGCATCTGGAAGAGGAGCGCCCGGACATCACCCGGGCGTTTCTGGATTTACTCGCCACACGCGCCCGCTCGGCGCAAGCGTTGTACATCCTGGGCGACTTTTTCGAAGCCTGGATCGGCGACGATGCCATGACACCGTTCCAGCGTTCCATCTGCCAGGCCCTGCGCGAATTGAGTGACAGCGGCACAGCCATTTTCCTCATGCACGGCAATCGCGACTTCATGCTCGGGCAGGCGTTCTGCAAAGCGGCTGGCTGCACCTTGCTCAAGGATCCGAGTGTCGTGCAGTTCAACGGCGAACCGGTGTTGCTGATGCATGGCGACAGCCTCTGCACGCGGGATGTCGGCTACATGAAGCTGCGCCGCTGGCTGCGCAACCCGGTCACGTTGTTCATCCTGCGCCACCTGCCGCTGGGCAGCCGCCAGAAACTGGCGCGCAAGCTGCGCAGCGAAAGCCGCACCCAGACCCGGATGAAAGCCAACGACATCGTCGACGTCACGCCCGAAGAGATCCCACGGATCATGCAGCAATACGGCGTGAAGACCTTGGTCCACGGCCACACCCACCGTCCCGCCATCCACAAGCTGCAACTGGGCGAACACGCAGCGAGACGCATCGTGCTGGGGGATTGGGACAAGCAGGGTTGGACGTTGCAGGTGGATGAACAGGGGTTTGCGTTGGCGCCGTTCGGGTTTGCCCCGCCGCCACAACTGCCGGCACCCGATACCCCCCCCAGTCACACATAGGTTTCCCTTGTGGGAGCGAGCTTGCTCGCGA
>NZ_JAOSHO010000507.1 GCF_025917275.1 Pseudomonas agronomica
AGCGGGAGCAAGCTCCCTCGCCACGGTTACACCTTCGCTTCAGGTGAAACCTGATACTAATGGATTATCGCGAAAGGCCGAACACCTCGGCCAAATGCCGCTCGTACCGCGCCACATCTTCCTCGATGTTCGGGCGCTTCATCACGTCCACGCACAGGAACGTCGGCAGGCCGGTCATGCCGAGGAACTGGTTGGCCTTGTGGAAGGGAAAATACACGGCGTCCACGCCCTTGGCTTCGAAGAAATCCGTCGGGTCGTCGAAGGCTTGCTGCGGGGCGTTCCAGGTCAGCGACAACATGTATTGCTTGCCCTGCACCAGGCCTCCGCTGCCGTACTTTTGCGAAGCATCGGAACGCGTGCGGCCGTCGCTGGCATAGAGGCTGCCATGGCCTTCAGTGAAGACTTCGTCGATGTATTTTTTCACGGTCCACGGGGCACCCATCCACCAGCCGGGCATCTGATAAATGATCACATCAGCCCAAAGAAACTTGGCGACCTCTTCCTTGATGTCGTAGCCACCGTCGATGAAGGTGGTTTTCACATCCAGGCCACCACGGTCCAGGACGCTCAGTGCGGTGTCATGAAGCGTGGCGTTATAGCGACCGTCGGAATGGGCGAATTGTTTACCGCCATTGAGCAACAGGACTTTTTTCATCGGGAGCCTCATCGGTTCCAAGGCGTGGCCGCTGAGGCGTCGCCAAGGGAAGATTAAAAATGATGGCGGCAGGGTACCGATGAGCTTCGCGCGGAATAAGCACCGCAACGACAAAACAGTTTTGATTCAGACGCACGAATAGGCGCCAGATTGTTGCCGTAAAATCTCCGGATCTTCAATCCAGGAGCCTACCCTGATGAGTGAATTGCACGGTTTCATCCTGCACGCCAAGACCCGCCCGGAAAAAGCCGAAGCCTTCGAAGCATTGTTTCGCGCCTACGTCGAACCCAGTCGCGCCGAGCCCGGCTGCATCGAATACCACATGCTGCGGGACCAGCAGGACCCGACGTTGTTCATCTTCTACGAAATCTGGGCGTCCCAGGCTGATCTGGACGTGCACTCGAACCTGCCGCACATGAAGCAATTCTTCGAACAGCGCATGGATTACCTGGAGCGCGATTTCGAGATTCGTCGCGTCAACATGCTTAGCGCGTCCTCGGCTAACCGCTGACCAGCAGATGGCCGCCGAGCACACCGAGGCCAATGAAAAATACCCGTTTGAACAGCACGGCGCTGATCCGCTGGCGCAGCCATTGCCCGAGCCACATTCCCAGCAACGCCGGTATCAGCGCCAGCAGCGATGCACTCAACTCGCCGCCACCCAAGGCGCCTCGCCACAACAGCCCGGCCGCCAAGGCCAATGTTGAAACGGTGAATGACAGGCCCAGCGCCTGGACCAGCTCATCTCTGTTCAAGCCCAACGCCTGGAGATAAGGCACCGCTGGAATCACGAACACGCCAGTGGCCGAAGTGATCACACCGGTGAGCAAGCCGCAAAGCGGAGCAAGCCAGCCTTCTTGCCCTACACCGACCCGCAACGTCGGTAAAAACAAGCCGCTCAACGCGTAAACCATCAGCGCGGCGCCCAGTCCTTTTATTGCCCAGGCCCCGCCCACCATGCCGATCCACAGCGTACCGAATCCGGTGCCCATGAAAATCGCCAGCAGCAGCGGCCACAGCCGCCGTACGAGCGCGCGCAAATGCCCGCCAAACGTCAACTGCCAGACATTGGTCAGGGTCGCCGGAATGATCAACAGCGCTGCAGCCTGCGCCGGTGCCATAGCCAAGCCGAGCAAGCCCATGGCGATCGTCGGCAGGCCGAGGCCGATCACGCCCTTGATCGTGCCGGCCAGCAGGAAGGTGCCGATGACCAGCAGAGACAGGGCCGGGCCGAGGTTCTGATAGAAAGCGATGAGTGTGTTCATGGGATTATCGTGCGCCCGGGGCGGTGGTTTGGAAATGTGTCATACACTGAGGGTGCCTCTCTTCCAGCGAGAGGCTGAGACTCTGTTGACGCTCCTGCTCGCGAAGACGGCATACCAAACACCGCAAAACTTGAGACAGGCCCTCATGCACTTCGACCTCACCGACCTGCGCCTCTACCTGAACGTCCTCGACGCCGGCAACATCACCGCCGGTGCGGCTTGCAGCCATTTGTCCCTGGCCGCGGCCAGCGCGCGGATCCGAGCCATGGAAGCTTCCCTGGGCATCGACTTGCTCGAACGCGGGCGACGTGGCGTGACCCCGACGCCGGCCGGCAAGGCCCTGGCCGAACATGCGCGGATCCTGCTGCAACATGCCGAACGTCTCCAGCAGGATCTGGGCGAATACGCTCGAGGCGCGAAAGGCCGGGTACGACTGCTCTGCAACACCAGCGCCATGACCGAGTACCTGCCCGAATTGCTCGCAGGCTTTCTCAAGGCCCATCTCAACCTCGACATCGACCTGCAGGAATTGCCCAGCTCCCGGATCACCCATGCGCTGCGCCAGGGCACAGCGGACCTAGGTATCGTTTCCGACGCGGTGGACACCGATGGCCTTCAGGCCTGGCCTTCAGGCCTGGCCTTTTCGCGACGACCCGCTGGTATTGATCCTACCGACCGGACACCCCCTGGCTGACGACCGAGCCGTGCGTTTCAGCGAGACCCTCAACCACGACTATGTCGGCCTGAACGCCTCCAGCGCCTTGGCGATCCATCTGGAAGAACAGGCCCTGCACATCGGCTCACGCATGCAAATCCGCATTCGCGCCGACAGTTTCGATGGGGGGATTCGCATGGTGGGCCATGGCGCTGGCATCGCTATCGTGCCAAAGGCTGCCATCGATCGGCGACCGTCCGAGCCCGCGT
Source organism: Pseudomonas agronomica (assembly GCF_025917275.1). GTDB lineage: Bacteria > Pseudomonadota > Gammaproteobacteria > Pseudomonadales > Pseudomonadaceae > Aquipseudomonas > Aquipseudomonas agronomica. Next base: position 2,845 of record NZ_JAOSHO010000507.1, read on the forward strand.
ATAGGTGCGTCCCGTTGCAAGAGGCATGGGCCCACCGGAGGTTGCTGCTCTGCGCCCGCAACTTCGAAGGTCTGCCCGCCTATGCCAAAGCCCTGGCTCGGCACCTGGCCGACTGATGCGCGCTTCTGGACAGCCCGGTGTCGAGCACAGGCATCTGCCCAGTCCTGCTCCGCGCTAGGGTGCAGGTTCTTTTTTGCGCCTTTTCGGAGCTCACATGACCGCCCCCATCACCGTCCTGCGTGACACCCATCCGCTGCCCGTACTCGACGCCTGCAAATGGGAAAAGCTTGAGGGCGATCCGCACACCGTCAACCTCAACGCCTACACCAGCGAAGACGGCAGCAAGATCATGGGCACCTGGATCTGCACGCCCGGCAAGTGGCGAGTGGACTATGTGAAGTGGGAATACTGCCATTTCCAGGAGGGCTACTGCGTGATCACCCCGGACGGCATGGCACCGATCCATCTGCGGGCCGGTGACATCTTTGTCGTTGAGCCAGGGATGAAAGGCACCTGGGAAGTGGTCGAGACCGTGCGCAAATATTTCGTTTTTGCCTGAGGCAAAAAAGCCGAGAGACCACCCGACATGGTCTCTCGGAAAACAACCGTGGAAGCTTCACCGCTTCAGCAATGCCCTGTGGCGAGGGAGCTTGCTCC
>NZ_JAOSHO010000508.1 GCF_025917275.1 Pseudomonas agronomica
CTGTGGGAGCGAGCTTGCTCGCGAAGACGGACTCAAAGGCACTGCATCACTTAAAGGCAGGCCAAAAAAAAAACGCCAACCCAACGGTTGGCGTTTTTTCTTGCAGCTTGCAGCTAGAAACTCACAGCTGCCTCACTCTGGCTTACGACGCCCAAACCCCGGGCGCTGTCCCGAACCTGCAGGGGCGCCACGGCGCTTGCCCGACGGTGCATCGCGATCGGCCAGGATGATGCCCGGGCGCTTTTTCGGCGCAGGCTTGGCCGGACGCTTGGTGTCGGCCGGGCGATCCGCCACTGGCGTACCGCGACCAGCTGGGGCTCCGCGGCCTTCGCCACGCTCGGTACGACCGTTGGCCGGACGTGGTGCACGCGGCCCGCGCTCGCCGTCCTGGCGCGGTGCTGGCTTGCGCGCTGGGCGCTCGCCTTCGATCTGCGGCTCGCGGGAAGGACGCGGGCCGGTCGCTACGCCGTCGGCCGCCGGGCGCAGTGTACGCACGCGCTCGGTCTTGCCCATCGGACGCGAGGACTTGCGCTGCATCCGCTCCAGCTTGTCCTTGCTCTTGGCCGTCATCTGCGGCATCGCCACAGGCTTGAGGCCAACCTCTGCCGCCAGGATATCGACTTCCTGCTGGGTCATTTCACGCCAGCGGCCCATCGGCAGGTCGGAGTTGAGGAACACCGGGCCGAAACGCACGCGCTTCAAGCGGCTGACCACCAGCCCCTGGGATTCCCACAAACGGCGCACTTCGCGGTTGCGACCTTCCATCACCACGCAGTGGTACCAGTGGTTGAAACCTTCACCGCCCGGCGCCTGCTTGATGTCGGTGAAACGCGCCGGGCCATCTTCCAGCACGACGCCAGCCTTGAGGCGCTCGATCATCTCGTCGTCGACTTCGCCCCGCACACGCACGGCGTATTCGCGGTCCATTTCGTAGGACGGGTGCATCAGACGGTTCGCCAGCTCACCGTCGGTGGTGAACATCAGCAAACCGGTGGTGTTGATGTCCAGGCGACCGATGTTGATCCAGCGGCCTTCTTTCGGACGCGGCATCTTGTCGAACACGGTCGGACGGCCTTCCGGGTCGTCACGGGTGCAGATTTCGCCGTCGGGCTTGTTGTACATGATCACGCGGCGCACCGTTTCGGCGGCCTCTTCGCGCTTGATCACCTTGCCATCGATGGTGATGGCGTCGTGCATGTCGACGCGCAGGCCCAAGGTGGCGTCCTTGCCGTTGACCTTGATGCGGCCCTGGGTGATCCAGGCTTCCACGTCACGGCGCGAACCGACGCCGATGCGGGCGAGGACTTTTTGCAGTTTTTCGCCTGCTGGGCCGATTTCCTGGCTGTCGTTCTGGTCTTGGTCGTTCATTTCTGGGCACCTCCCGGTGTGGTCGGGCCAGGCTTGGCCTGGCGCTTTGAAAACAGGTCTTTGGGCGAAGGGATCGCCAAAGGGTCGCGAATCATACGCGCGTTGAGGTGATTGCGCATCAGAGACTAGCTGATCTGAATGCACGTGGCGTTTTTTCCGCTGATCGGTGACGTCAGCGCCACAGGCAATTGAATCGTTACAGATCCATTGTGGGAGCGAGCTTGCTCGCGATAGCGGTCTGATAGCCAACATTGTTGTTGAATGTAAATTAGCTATCGCGAGCAAGCTCGCTCCCACAAGGATTCGCGGTGAAACCAGCACGGTCAATCGTCGTCGAACTGACGCCGTTCGTTTTCGATCGCTTCAGCCAGGGCGCGGGCTTCGGCCTCCTCGTCGCTCAGTTCGGGTTCCGGCGGCGCAAGGGCGGCGACGGCGGCCAGCAACTTTTCCCGGGCTTCGGCGACGCCAAGGATGTCCTCTTCGGGATCGGGCTCCGGCGTGTGTTCGATTTCACTGAGAGGCGGCGTCGGTTCATCCGTCTCGTCGTCAGGATCCGGACCTTCACGCAGCAGGTCGTCGAAGTCGGTCTTCAGGCCCTGCTCCATCGTGTCCAGCTCCAGCAGCAACGAATGGAAACTGGTCTCTTCCTTCGGCTCCTCGGGCTCGGCGCTGGCGTCGGCCAGTTCCTGCAAGCCCTGGGGCACCGGAGCGTCGTCGAACTCCAGCATCGGCTCGGGTTCCAGTTCCCGCAGTTCCGCCAGCGGCGGCAAGTCGTCGAGGTTCTTCAGGTTGAAATGATCGAGAAAGGCCTTGGTGGTGGCGAACATCGCCGGCTTGCCCGGTACGTCGCGATAACCGACGACGCGAATCCACTCGCGCTCCAGCAAGGTCTTGACGATGTTGCTGTTGACCGCCACGCCGCGCACGTCCTCGATCTCGCCACGGGTGATCGGCTGGCGATAGGCGATCAGCGCCATGGTTTCGAGCAGCGCCCGGGAATAACGCTGCGGCCGTTCTTCCCACAGGCGCCCGACCCACGGGGCGAATTTCTCACGGATTTGCAGGCGATATCCGGACGCCACTTCCTTGAGCTCGAAAGCCCGACCCTCGCAGGATTTACCCAGCAGCGTCAGGGCTTTCTTGAATACGGCCGGCTCGGGCCGCTCGCCTTCTTCGAAGAGTTCGAACAGACGCTCCATCGATTGTGGCTTTCCCGAGGCCAACAGGAAGGCTTCAAGCAAGGGGGCCAGCTCGCGGGGTTCAGTCAGATTCATTGATTTGCTCGTTATTCGGCTCGGGCTCGCACGTGGATCGCTGCGAACGGCTCATTCTGCACCAGCTCGACCAAGGATTCCTTGACCAATTCCAGGACCGCCATAAACGTCACCACCACGCCCAGCCGCCCTTCCTCGGCGGTGAACAGCTCGACAAAGGGCACGAAGCCGCCGCCCTTGAGCCGTTCCAGCACATCGCTCATGCGCTCGCGGGTGGACAGTGCCTCGCGACTGACCTGGTGGCTTTCAAACATATCGCCCCGGCGCAGGACCTCGGCCATCGACATCAGCAATTCTTCCAGGCTGACGTCGGGCAACAACTTGCGCGCCCGCGCCTCGGGGGCATCGAGCTTGGGCACCACCACATCGCGCCCCACCCGGCTCAGGCCGTCGATGCCTTCGGCGGCCACCTTGAAGCGCTCGTATTCCTGCAAGCGGCGAATCAGCTCGGCCCGAGGATCGTCTTCTTCCTCTTCGACTTCGGCCGAGCGCGGCAGCAGCATGCGCGACTTGATCTCGGCCAGCATGGCCGCCATCACCAGGTATTCCGCCGCCAGCTCAAGACGCACCGACTGCATAAGCTCGACGTAGCCCATGTACTGGCGGGTGATTTCCGCCACGGGAATGTCGAGGATGTTGATGTTCTGTTTGCGGATCAGATACAGCAGCAAGTCGAGCGGGCCTTCGAAGGCCTCAAGGAAAACCTCCAGCGCATCCGGCGGAATGTACAAGTCCAGGGGCATTTCCATGACCGCCTGGCCGTAGACCATCGCGAATGGCAGCTCCTGTTGCGCACCGGCCTGGCTGTCTGCGTTATCAACGGCGGTTTCCACCACAGACATTCAGGCCTC
>NZ_JAOSHO010000509.1 GCF_025917275.1 Pseudomonas agronomica
GCATCAGCGGTGCGTTGTTTTGCTCCCAACTATCCGCGCCGCCGAACTGCCCCGCACGGTCAACTCGAACGGCAACAGCACATGCCGCTGGGCGATGGGCCGCTTCTCGATCAAGGCAATCAGCATCTCAACGGCTTTGTTGCCAAAAGTTTCAGCCGGTTGGGAAATGGTCGTCAACGGAGGATCGCAATACGCGGCGAACGGAATGTCGTCAAAACCCACCAGGGAAATATCCTCGGGCACCCGCAGGCCCATCTGCTTGATGCGCTTGAGCGCGCCGATGGCCATTTCGTCGTTCTCGCAGAACAGCGCGCTGGGACGATCGGCCAAGGCGAGCATTGTCCCGGCGCCGTCGTAGCCGGCCTTGAGGGTGAAGTCGCCGTGGCAGACCAGTTCAGGGTCAAGAACAATGCCGGCGTTGCGCAAGGCGTCCTGGTAACCGGCCACGCGGTCGAGGGTCAGCGGGCTGCTGCGCGGGCCCTTGATGATGCCGATGCGACGATGGCCGAGTCTGATCAAGTGCTCGGTCATGGCGCGCGCGGCACCGTGGTTGTCCAGGCTGATGGTCGGGTAGGGCGCGTCCTTGACCACCTCGCAGGCGTTGACCAGCGGCAGCGCGTCGGTGCCAGGAGGCAGTGAGGCGAAGGGGTCGCAGGCGCGCAGTTGGATCACCCCGTCGGCCTGGTGGGCGTAGACCAGCGCCGCGAATTCCTGCTCGATGGCTTCGCGGCCCTGGGTGTCGCACAGCAGTAGCCGATAGCCGGCCGCTTGCGCCGCTTGTTGGGCGCCGCTGATGACCCGGGCGAAAAACGTGTTGGCGATTTTCGGCACGAGGATCACCAGGTTGCCGGTGCGCCGGGAGCGAAACTGCACTGCCATCAGGTTCGGTCGATAGCCGGCCTGGAGTACCGCTGCGTTGACCTTGTCCCGGGTCTCGGGCAGCACGCGTTCGGGAGATTTCAGTGTTCTGGACACCGTGGCCACCGACACACCGGCCAGCCGGGCCACTTCACGGATGTTGGACAAGGGCACCTCGATTCGGCGCCTGGCGACCCAGGCATGGCGGCGAGCTTACCGCAGGTTTGTCGCCCGACACATCTCAAGCCTGTTCCATCGCGTTTGACAGGCGACAAAACCCAGCCTAGATTCCCGTCATGATGTAACCGGTTACATCATCGATCCGGACAGAAGAGAATCGCGATGAATCCTGTAGCACCGAAAATAAGAATGGGCTTCGTCGGCGGTGGGGAGGGCGCATTCATCGGCCAGGCCCATCGTCAGGCCGCGGGCCTGGACGGCGGTTTCGAGCTGGTGTGCGGCGCGTTCAGCCGCGATCCCCACAACAACCGGCAGACCGGCGCGGCGTTGGGGCTGGCGGCATCGCGTTGTTACCACGACTGGCAACAGATGCTCGACGACGAAGCGCTGCTGCCGCTGGATCAGCGCATGGAATTGCTGGTGATCGTCACGCCCAATCACCTCCACGCGCCGATTGCCAGTCAGGCGTTGAAGGCCGGCTTCCACGTGTTCAGCGAGAAGCCCGCCGCGCTGAATCTCAAGGAGCTGCTGGCCTTGAGGGACGTGCTGCAAGAAAGTCGTTGCCTCTACGGCCTGGCCCACACTTACCTGGGCTATCCCATGGTCTGGCAGGCCCGGGAAATGGTGCGTTCGGGCGTGATAGGCCAGGTGCGCAAAGTGTTTGTCGAATACCCCCAGGGCTGGCTCAGCCAGGACCTCGCCGCCCAAGGCAACAAGCAGGCCGAATGGCGTGATGATCCGGCCCGGTCTGGCTTGGGTGGTTGCATCGGCGACATCGGCACCCACGCGTTTTCCCTGGCTGAGTTCGTCGCGGACCAACCGATCCAGCAGCTTTGCGCCGCGTTGGGCAGCCATGTTCCGGGCCGGCAGTTGGACGATGACGCCGCGATGCTATTCAAGATGGAGGGCGGCGCCAGCGGCGTGTTGCTCGCCAGCCAGGTCTGCACCGGTGAAGAGAACCCGCTGAAAATCCGCGTCTATGGCGACAAAGGCGCGCTGGAGTGGCGCCAGGAAGAACCGTCGAGCCTGATCCATCGTGCCTTCGACCAACCGCTGCGCGTCCTGCGCAGTGGTGTCGGCCAGCCTTGGCTGTGTGAAGCGGCGACTCGGCGGATGCGTCTGCCGGCGGGGCATCCGGAGGGTTATCTGGAGGCGATGGCCAACCTCTACGGCGATTTCGCCCAGGCCATTCGTGCCCGGGTCGAAGGCCCTGATGTGCCGGGCGTATCTGGCATCAAAACCGGCTTGCGCGGCATGGCGTTTATCGAGGCCGCCATCATCAATCACCGTGGCGAGGCAAAGTGGACCACGCTGGAAACCGGAGAATCGCAGCTGTGAAGACTCTCGACCAAACATTGCGCGGCCTGCGCGGGCCGGCGATTTTCCTGGCGCAGTTCATGTCCGATGAAGCACCGTTCGACAGCTTGGCGAACATCGCCCGATGGGCCGCTTCGCAGGGCTACAAAGCCATCCAGGTGCCGACGCTGGGCACGCGTTACATCGACCTGGCCCGGGCCGCCGAGAGCCAGGCCTATTGCGACGAACTCAAGGCCACGTGCGCAGCGGCCGGCGTCGAGATCAGCGAATTGTCGACGCACTTGCAAGGCCAATTGGTGGCGGTGCATCCGGCGTTCGATGCGTTGTTTGACGACTTCGCCCCGGCCCACCTGCGCGGCCAGCCCCAGGCGCGTACCGAGTGGGCCATCGAGCAACTGAAACTGGCGGCCCGCGCCAGCCAGCGCCTGGGTCTCAAGGCCCACGCGACGTTTTCCGGTGCGTTGTTGTGGCCGTACATGTACCCCTGGCCGCAGCGCCCCTCGGGCCTGGTCGAGCAAGGCTTTGCCGAACTGGCCCGGCGTTGGCGGCCGATCCTCGATTGCTTCGATGCGGCGGGCGTGGACCTGTGCTACGAAATCCACCCCGGCGAAGACCTGCACGACGGCGCCTCGTTCGAGCGCTTCCTCGAGGCGGTCGACCACCATCCACGGGCCGCCATCCTTTACGACCCCAGCCACTTGCTGCTGCAACAGATGGACTACCTGGGCTTCATCGACCGCTACCACGCACGCATCCGCATGTTCCACGTCAAGGACGCCGAGTTTCGCCCCGACGCCCGTTCCGGCGTCTATGGCGGCTACCAGGGCTGGGTGGATCGCCCGGGCCGGTTCCGTTCCCTGGGTGATGGGCAGATCGATTTCAAGGTGATCTTCAGCAAGCTGACCCAATACGGTTTCGACGGCTGGGCGGTGCTGGAATGGGAATGCTGCCTGAAGGATTCGCAACAGGGTGCGGCCGAAGGCGCGGCGTTTATCCAGCGGCACATGATCAACAAGACGGCCAAGGCGTTCGATGATTTTGCCGGAGTCACGGCGGATGAGGCGTCCAATCGGCGGTTGTTGGGGTTGCCTGGGTAACGGCTGATCGCAGAACCCTTGTGGCGAGGGAGCTTGCTCCC
>NZ_JAOSHO010000051.1 GCF_025917275.1 Pseudomonas agronomica
GCGGGAGCAAGCTCCCTCGCCACAGGGGTCTGCACCCGCCTCGGTGTTATTCGAACAACGCATCCAACGCCTGTTCCAGGCGTGTCACGGCAACGATCTGCAACCCCGCCGGCGCTTCCTTCGGCGCGTTGCCCTTGGGCACGATGGCGCGCTTGAAGCCGTGCTTGGCCGCCTCCTTGAGCCGCTCCTGCCCACTGGGCACCGGCCGCACTTCGCCCGAAAGCCCCACTTCGCCAAACACCAACAGATCATGGGGCAGCGGTCGATTGCGCAGGCTGGACATGACAGCCGCCATCAATGCCAGGTCGGACGCGGTCTCCAGTACCTTGACCCCGCCCACCACGTTGAGGAATACGTCCTGGTCATGCGTAGGAATCCCGCCGTGCCGGTGCAGGACAGCCAACAGCATGGCCAGCCGGTTCTGATCCAGCCCCAAGGTGACCCGACGCGGGTTCGCCAGGTGGCTGTCATCCACCAACGCCTGTACTTCCACCAGCATCGGCCGGGTGCCTTCCCAGGTGGCCATGACCACGCTGCCCGGCACTTCCTCCTGGGCTCGCGTCAGAAAGATCGCCGAAGGGTTGGAGACTTCCTTCAGGCCCCGGTCAGTCATGCCGAATACGCCCAACTCGTTGACGGCGCCAAAACGGTTCTTCACCGCCCTCAGCAAACGCAGGCGCCCATCGGATTCGCCTTCGAAATACAACACCGTGTCCACCATGTGTTCCAGCACGCGCGGCCCCGCCAGCGCGCCTTCCTTGGTGACGTGGCCTACCAGGAAGATCGCCGTGCCGCTCTGCTTGGCGTAGCGCACCAGCAACGCCGCGCTCTCGCGTACCTGGGACACGCCGCCCGGGGCCGATTGCAGTTGTTCGGTGAAAATGGTCTGGATCGAGTCGATCACCATGACCTTGGGTTTTTCCAGGCGCGCCGTGGCGATGATGGTTTCGATGCAAGTCTCGGTCATCACCCGCAACTGATCCTGAGGCAAGCCCAAACGTCGAGCGCGCATGGCGACTTGCTGCTGGGATTCTTCGCCAGTGACATACAGCGCCGGCATACGCGTGGCGAGATTGCACAAGGTCTGCAACAGGATGGTCGACTTGCCGATGCCCGGATCGCCGCCAATCAACACCACCGAACCGTCCACCAGGCCGCCACCCAGCACACGGTCCAGCTCGCCGGAGGCGGTGGAGAAGCGCGGAATTTCCTCGACGCTGACTTCGGCCAGGGTCTTGATCTGCGCTTGCTGGCCGGCCCACCCGGTGCGGCCGGTGGGCGCCGCCGCGCCGCCACTTTCCACCATGGTTTCGGTCAAGGTGTTCCAGGCCCCACACTCGCTGCACTGGCCAGCCCATTTGGGAAAGGTCGAGCCGCACTCGGTGCAGCCGTACATGCGCTTTGCCTTGGCCATCTGAACTCCGGGTAAAAACCGCGATGATAGCCCAGGCAGCGGTCAGCGCGGGGCCGGCATTCTGATTTCACCCTTTGCCAGGTCAGCTGCGGCGTTGCCCAGCGGATCCCTGGCCTCCAGGTCGGCGCCCTTGGCCTTCAGGGCGTCGAGCAACTCATCGCGCTTGAACAGGCCGGCATACATCGCCGCGGTCTGCCCGGCGCCATTGCGTTGATCCGGACTGCAATCAGTGGATAACAGACGCCGCGCAATCTGCACTTCACCCTTGAAAATGGCGCCCATCAACGCCGTGTTGCCACGTTTGTCCTGGGCGCAGGCATCCGCCCCGGCGGCCAGCAGCCGATCCACCGCCGGCCCGTGGCCGTGATAAGCCGCCAGGATCAGCGCGGTGTAGCCCTTTTCGTCGCGAGTATCGAGCGAGTAGCCGGCCTCTATGAACGTATTGAGCATCGGCACATCGCCCCGGCGGGCGGCGTCGAAATAATAATCTTGCAACTGTTCCCGCACCCCGGCCGGGTCGGCGGGCGGAACCTGATCGGCCAGCACAGCCCATGATCCAGTGGCGAATATCAATAAAAGGAATTTACGCATCGTGGCCTCCCATACGATTCCAGACAGGGGGAGTCGACCAGCTCGTCTCCCCCTGGTGGATCAGTCGTTCAGCTTCTCGGCCAACGCCTTGACCCGCGCCAGATCGCCCTTGGCGACACGGGCCACGCCGGTCCCGTATTCAGGGTCAGCCTTGTAGAGGAACGACAGGATGATGTGCTTGCTCTCATCGTCGGTGGTCGCTAACGACCCGCCGAAACTTTCGATCAGGTCATCACGTTCTTTCTTGCTGAACGAACGGTACAGATCACCGGCCTGCTTGAAATTCTGCTCACGCTGGATTTTCGCCTGCTGGGTACTGCCGGTCAGCTCGGTCTGGCTATACCGCGCGGCGGGCTGCTCTTCACGCGGCATCAGTCGGCTCGGCTGATAATTCACGCCGGTACTGCTGCTGCCAGAATTCATCGCGCCATCCTGGTTGCCGTTGTTGACGGCGACCTTGGGCGCATTGATAGGCAACTGCAGGGCGTTCGGCCCGACCCGGTACATTTGCGTATCGGCATAAGAGAACACCCGGCCCTGCAACAGGCGATCTTCCGAAGGTTCAATGCCCGGCACCAGGTTGGCGGGCGCCATCGCCACTTGTTCGGTTTCCTGGAATACATTGGCCGGGTTGCGATTCAAGACCATTTGTCCAACTTTTCGCTCAGGCACATCCGGCCAGATCTTGGTCGCGTCCAGTGGGTCGAAGTCGAACTTGGACAAGTCCTGCGGCTTGAGTACCTGGACGTACAAGTCCCACTTTGGAAAGTCGCCCTTGTTGATATGACTGACCAAGTCGTTGGTCATGTGGCTGTAATCCTGCCCCTGTACTTTCACGACTTCCTTCGGGTCGAGATTTTTCAGACCCTGCAAACTTTTCCAATGAAATTTCACATAATTGATCTCGCCCTTGGCGTTGATCAGTTTGTAAGCATGCACGCCATTACCGTCCATTTCACGATAACTGGCTGGCGTGCCGGAGTTGGAGTACAGCTCAGTCAGCGTGCGAGTCGCTTCCGGAACATGGGAGAAGAAATCGAAACGACGGGAATCGTCGTCCAGGTTAGTTCGCGGATCAGGCTTGAAGGCGTGCACCATGTCGGGAAACTTGATGGCGTCGCGAATGAAGAATGTCGGGAAGTTATTACCCACCAGATCCCAGTTGCCATCGGCGGTATAGAACTTGGTGGCAAAGCCTCGGGGGTCGCGCAACGTTTCCGGCGAATGATTGCCGTGCACCACGGCGGAAAAGCGCACGAACATCGGCGTGACCTGCCCAGCGGAGAAGACCTTCGCCTTGGTCAAGTCGCTCAGGTCATTGGAGACGGTAAATTCGCCATGGGCCCCGGTACCACGGGCATGCACGACACGCTCGGGGATGCGCTCACGGTCAAAACGCTGGAGCTTCTGGATCAGTTGCACATCCTGCAGCAAGGTCGGGCCATTGGGGCCTGCGGTTTGCGAGTTCTGGTTGTCGCCTACCGCCGCGCCATTGTCGCGGGTCAAGGTGGCTGCATTGACGGACAAGGAAAACAGGCTGGCGGTCAGCACAACAAGGGAGCGACGACCGGACATGGCGCCGAGGCCTGGGGAAGTGTTCATTAGCGTTTCCTCTGATTTTATAGAGCGCATCCATGTGCGCCTTTCAGAGGCTAGTGCCCGAAAATCCAAAACCTAAATAGAAATGCCGTACCGCGTTGATAGAAAAAACGATGTAGGGCATCGGACAAAAACCGCGTATCACGCGCGATTGGTGGCACTTTGTAAACTTTTCCCGGACTGCCGAGTCGATAAACAGGCCAGCATTGTAAGCAGGCATGTCGAGCGGTCGACGTTTGGCTGGCTTACACTGCGGGTACTACTCATCTGTCACAAGGAACAACTCATGGGCGTGTTAAGCGAGTTCAAGGCCTTCGCGGTCAAAGGCAATGTCGTCGACATGGCCGTCGGAATCATTATTGGTGCCGCTTTTGGCAAGATCGTTTCGTCATTCGTCGGTGACGTGGTCATGCCTCCGATCGGCCTTCTGATCGGCGGGGTGGACTTCAGCGACCTGGCCATTACGCTCAAGGCCGCCCAAGGCGATACGCCGGCCGTCGTGCTGGCCTACGGCAAGTTCATCCAAAGCATGATCGACTTCATCATCGTCGCGTTCGCGATCTTCATGGGCGTCAAGGCCATCAATCGCCTCAAGCGCGAAGAGGCCGTCGCCCCGAGCGCGCCGCCCGTGCCCACCAAGGAAGAACAACTGCTGAGCGAGATCCGTGACTTGCTCAAGGCGCAGAACGAGCGACCTTAAATTATCGCCCAGGCAAAGTGGCGTCCATGGACGCCATTTTTCCTACCAGTAGTTTTCCACCGCTACCTGCCCGGGCCGGCGGGTCAGGCTCAATTGCAGACCCTTGGCCTTGAGCAACTTGCGCGTGTCGTCAATCATCTGGGGATTACCACAGAGCATGACGCGCGAATGCTCCGGCGTCAGCGCAACACCGGCGGCCCGTTCCAACTCGCCATTCTCGATCAACGCAGTGATTCGCCCATTGAGGGCGCCGGGGCACTCTTCGCGCGTCACCGTCGCAATGAACCGGAATTTATGAACATATTCCGCCAGGTAGTCACGCTGGGTCAGGCCTTCGATCAGCGCTTGATACGCCAGCTCCCGCCCTTCGCGAACGCTGTAGACCAAGATGATTCGCTCGAATTTCTCCCAGACCTCGAAGTCCTGGAGAATCGAGAGAAATGGCGCAACGCCGGTTCCCGTAGACAATAACCACAAATCCCGCCCATCCACGAAACGATCCAGTGTGAGGTAGCCGAAGGCCTGGCGATCCACCAGCAGGGAATCGCCAGGCCTGAGGCGGCTGAGCTCACTGGTGAATTCTCCGTCCGGCACGACAATGGAAAAAAACTCAAGGAACTCGTCAAAGGGCGAAGACACCATGGAATAGGCGCGCCATACGGTCGTACCGTCCGCCTTGACGACCCCGAGCCGGGCAAACTGACCGGCCCGGAAACGAAAGCCGCGATCGCGGGTTGTACGTAATGTAAACAGATTAGGCGTCAAGGGTTGCACGTCGATCAGCGTCTGGCGGGTGAACTTTTCTGCGCTGTCAGTCATGGGCGGCTCCACTAGGACTAAGCCTGCAGTGTCCCGCAAAATAAGCAGGTAAACCACCGGAGAAGAACAATAGCATTGAGCCACTAACCCAAGCCCTGCCGCGAAAATCTTCCAGCAAAGTTATACAGAAATATAACTATGTATCGAAAAAAGCGAAATAGCAGCGTGTTATTCAATAGCAGCCAGCGCAACTAACAAGAAAAAAATCTAACTGAAGGGTACGAAAAGTCCTACACTCATTTTCGCATCACCGATTGGATCCACCTCGCTGTATGTCACACCCGGGAGAATGCGATGGACGAATGGAAAGATTTGCAACTAAGAAAACTATCGTGTGAACAGGATTTGCAAAAAGCCTATCGGCTGGTTATGAATTTCTTTAATAATCAGGGTTTTAAATACTGTGCCTTCGCCGCCTATTCAGGACTCCCTGGTCGATACGCCAGCAAAATAAACCTCAACAATTATCCTTATGGATGGGACAAACTCTATGAGCAAAATGGTTACGCTGCTAACGATCCGATAGTAGCGCATTGCAATCAATCCTCACTGCCTATTCTGTGGAACGAACTTGTTTTCTCCGAAGCCCCCAAGTTGTGGGAGGACTTGGGTCGACAGGGTCTCAGGCATGGCTGGACCCAAGCTGTCCATGACGAAAGAAGTCCTTATTACAGTTTGTTCAGCCTCGCCAGGACTCATTGCTGTATTGACGTAGAAGAGCATTATGGGAACCTCGGCTACGCCATTTTTGCGAGCCAGAAGCTGCATGCGCTGGCGAGCAAAAAGTTGGCCAGCGTGCCTTCACCAAAGACGTGTCACCTCTCACCTCGCGAAATTGAAGTGTTGAGATGGTCCGCTGAAGGAAAGACCGCGTCGGAGGTCGGCAGGATTCTTTGCCTTTCCGAACGCACCGTAAATTTCCATGTTAATAACTGCATGCGTAAATTGAACGTGACCAACAAAATCTCGGCGGTGGCCAAGGCAGCTCAAATCCACGCGATCTGACTAAACAGACCTGCAAAAACTCACAGGTAAAGCCCTAAAAAAAGCCGTACCATTCTCGGTTCCACTTGAATGATGACGCGCCAAGCTCGCGACGCAGTTCGTTCAAGCGGTCCCGCTGACGCACCTACCCCCGGGGCAGCGGGACATCCGTTGATTTTCCAGAGTCCCAGCCATGCCTTTGCTCGACAGCCCCTTCGCCCAACTCGACTTGATCCGCCAGCCCGAACAGCAGAACGAACCGCTGCAGGCTTTCGATACCGCTGACGAATACCTGCTCGCGTTTCTTGCCGAACAACAACCGGACGCGGCCACCCGGGTATTAATACTGAATGATGGCTTCGGCGCCCTGGCCGCCAGCCTTGTCGGCAAAGTCCAAGTCGTCAGCAGCGGGGACTCGTTCCTGGCTCTCCAGGCGCTGGGGAAAAACCTGGTTCGCAACGGCCTGCCCTTCGATGCGGTACCGACCGTGCCCGCCAGTGAACACGTGACCGGCCCATTCGACCGAGTGCTGGTGAAGATACCCAAGACCCTGGCCCTGCTGGAGGAACAACTGATCCGGCTGCAAGGCCAACTGGCGCCAGGTGCGCAAGTCATAGCCGCTGCAATGGTCAAGCATTTGCCCCGGGCCGCCGGTGAACTGCTGGAACGCTACATCGGCCCGGTGCAGGCCTCGCTGGCGGTCAAGAAGGCTCGGCTGTTGATTGCCACGCCACAAGCCAAGCCACCGGCCATCTCCCCTTATCCCACGCGTTATGGCTTGGACGAGCCGAAAATCGAGTTGCTCAACCACGCCAACGTGTTCTGTCGCGAAGGGCTGGACATCGGCACCCGTGCCTTTCTGCCGCACCTGCCAAAAAACCTGGGCTCAGCGCGCGTCGCGGACCTGGGGTGCGGCAATGGCGTGCTGGCCATCGCCAGTGCCCTGGCCAACCCGGACGCTCGCTACACCCTGGTGGACGAGTCCTACATGGCCGTGCAATCGGCCGCCGAAAACTGGCGAGCCGCCCTGGGCGAGCGCGAAGTAATCGTGAGGGCGGGCGATGGCTTGGCCGGGCAAGAAGCGCAGTCCCTGGAAGTGGTGCTGTGCAACCCGCCCTTCCACCAGCAGCAAGTGGTGGGCGACTTCCTCGCCTGGCGCATGTTCCAGCAAGCCCGCGAAGCGCTGGTGGTCGGCGGCGCCCTGTACATCGTCGGCAACCGGCACCTGGGCTACCACAGCAAGCTGGCGCGCCTGTATCGGGGCGTCGAGCAAGTGGCCGCCACGCCAAAGTTCGTGATTCTCAAGGCGCGCAAATAGCCCCGGGTCAGTGAGTCGTCAGCCCCGCTGCGTTCATGAACATCCGCATCAGGCTGGCGACCACGAACAACGCCAGCACACTGCCGGTCCAGATGACCAGTAGCCAACCGAGCCGCTGCCATAACGGCTTCCGCTCAGCGGCCTCGATATCCTTCAAGTCAGGCTTGGCCATGCTTGGCTCCTCGCAGCTCGATCAATGGTAGCCGTCATCGTGGGTCACCTTGCCGCGGAACACGTAATAGCTCCAGAAGGTGTACACCAGGATCAACGGAATGATGAATAACGTGCCGACCAGCATGAAGCCCTGGCTTTGTGGGGGTGACGCGGCGTCCCAGATCGAAATGGACGGCGGCACGATGTTCGGCCAAAGGCTGATGCCCAGCCCGCTGTAGCCGAGGAAAATCAGCACCAGCGTCAGGATGAACGGTGTGTAGTTGGCGTTGCGGGCCACGGCGCGGAACAACCCGTACATGGTCACGAGCACCAGGATCGGCACCGGCAGGAACCAGAACAGATTCGGCAAGGTGAACCAGCGCGCTGCGATATCGGCGTGGGCCAGCGGCGTCCAGATGCTGACGATGCCGATCACCGCCAGCACCACGAAGGCCAACGGCCTCGCCAGGTCGTGCATTTGCTCTTGCAGTTTGCCTTCGGTCTTCATGATCAGCCAGGTACAGCCGAGCAAGGCGTAGGCGGCAATCAGCGCCAAGCCGCAGAACATCGTAAAGGGTGTGAACCAGGCCAGGGACCCGCCTGCATACTGGCGGTTGACCACTTCGAAACCGTCGATGAACGCTCCCAGCGCAACGCCTTGGAAGAACGTTGCCGTCAGCGAACCACCGATGAAGGCCTTGTCCCACAGGTGGCGCTTTTCAGCCTTGGCCTTGAAGCGGAACTCGAACGCCACGCCCCGGAAGATCAGGCCGATGAGCATCAGGATCAGCGGCAAGTACAACGCCGAGAGCACCACCGAATAGGCCAGCGGGAACGCCCCGAACAACCCGGCGCCGCCCAGCACCAGCCAGGTTTCGTTACCGTCCCAGACCGGTGCGACGGTGTTCATCATCACATCGCGGTCGCGCTCGCCCTTGACGAAGGGGAAGAGAATGCCGATGCCCAGGTCGAAGCCGTCCATGATCACGTACATCATGATGCCGAAGATGATGACCACGGCCCAGATCAGCGGAAGATCAATACCCATGACTCAATTCCCCTTGTGCGAGCTGTCGTTGTGGTCCACTTCGTCGTCGCCTTCGTTGGCCGCCGACAGTGGACGGGCCGGGGTGCGTTTCTGGCCGGGGCCACCGTCGGTCGGCTCGGCTTCGTGGGCCACCGGGCCCTTGCGCACCAGGCGCATCATGTAGCTCAAGCCCGCGCCGAACAGCGCGAAATACACCACCACGAACATGACCAGGGTGAAGCTCATCTGCGCAAAACTGTGGCCGGACGACGCATCGGCGGTGCGCATCAGGCCGTAGACCACCCACGGTTGACGCCCGATCTCCGTGGTGAACCAGCCGGCGAGAATAGCGATCAGCCCGGACGGCCCCATCCACAGCACCAAGTGCAGGAAGGGTCTGGACTGATAGAGCCGATGACCGCGACGCAGCCACAAACTGCACAGGCCGGTGAAGATCATCAGGAAACCCAGGCCCACCATGACCCGGAACGACCAGAACACAATGGTCGAATTCGGCCGATCCTCAGGTGGAAACTCCTTGAGCGCCGGCACTTGATCGGTCAAGGAGTGCGTCAGGATCAAGCTGCCCAGGTACGGGATCTCCACGGCGTATTTGGTTTTTTCAGCCTTCATGTCGGGCCAGCCGAACAGGATCAGCGGCGTGGGCTCGTCACCGACGTTCTCCCAGTGGCCTTCGATCGCGGCAATTTTCGCCGGTTGATGCTTGAGGGTGTTGAGGCCATGGAAGTCGCCGATGACCGCTTGTACCGGCGCCACCAGCAAGGCCATCCACATGGCCATCGACAACATGCGGCGCACGGCTGGATTGTCGCGGCCGCGAAGCAGGTGCCAGGCCGCCGACGAGCCGACAAAAAACGCCGTGGCTACAAAGGCCGCGACCGACATGTGCATCAGCCGGAACGGGAACGAAGGGTTGAACACCACCGCCAGCCAGTCCACCGGAATGACCCGGCCATCAACGATTTCGTAGCCCTGCGGGGTTTGCATCCAGCTATTGGAGGACAGGATCCAGAACGTCGAAATCAGCGTGCCGATCGCCACCATGACGGTGGAAAAGAAGTGCAAGCCACGGCCGACGCGATTCCAGCCGAACAGCATCACACCGAGGAAACCCGCTTCGAGGAAGAATGCCGTGAGCACTTCGTAAGTCAGCAGCGGCCCGGTTACAGCACCGGCGAAGTCCGAGAAGCGACTCCAGTTGGTACCGAACTGGTACGCCATGACCAGCCCGGACACCACGCCCATGCCGAAGTTGACGGCAAAGATTTTCGACCAGAAGTGATACAGGTCGCGGTAGGTATCGTCCCGCGTCTTGAGCCACAGGCCTTCGAGCACCGCCAGGTAACTCGCCAGGCCGATGGTGATGGCCGGGAACAGGATGTGGAACGAGATCGTGAACGCAAACTGGATTCGGGCGAGATCGAGCGCCTCCAAACCGAACATAAGTCTTCCTCTGTCAGGTAAAACCGGCTGCGGGCGGGGCTTGCATCACAGCCCCCAGGGATATGGAGTGCGATGCTTTTCAAATCGTTCTTTTTTAAACCGTCACAACGCAGGACTCTGGCCGGATGGCCGCCAGCACAACGCCTCGAAAGGGAATTGACCTGGGTCAAGCAATGCTCAAAGAGTAGTCGCATATCGCCCGATGGACGGCGTGGTCTTTTGTCGCGTGGCAGGTTGTCTCAGTGCCAAAACCCAGCCCCAAATCCAGATTTCCCGAACCTGCAGGGACCCCTCGCCACAAATGTTCCCTCAAGCCAATATCGATGTTTGGCTAACTATTTTTCCAACCACCGCAACTTCCAGTTACAGCTCGGTGATAATCTCGTGGCCTTCATCACCGGACCCCGTCACAGATGCCCAGCCAAGCGCCGTTGCTGCTCCGCCACCATCGTCCCTTCATTGCCTTCTGGCTGGCCCGGATCTTCACCGCCAGCGGTTTCCAGATGCTCACCGTGGCCATCGGCTGGAACCTTTATCAACTGACCGGCAACGTCTTGGACCTGGGCCTCGTCGGCCTGGTGGAATTTGCCCCGCGGGTGCTGTTCATGCTTCATACCGGGCACGTGGCGGATCGATACGATCGACGCAAGGTCGCGGCAATTTGCCAGTCATTGCAGGCGATGATCGCCCTGGCCCTGGCGATTGGCAGCGCCACCGACAACGTCTCGCGCGAGATGATCTTCATCCTCGCGTTCCTGCTCGGCGCGGCCCGATCCTTCGAAATGCCGACCACCCAGGCGCTGCTGCCGAGCATCGTGCCTGCGGCGTTGTTTCCCCGGGCCGTGGCCGCCGCGCAATCGGCCCAGCAATCGGCGACCATCGTCGCCCCGGCCCTGGGCGGTTTGCTCTATGCCTTTGGCAGTGTCTGGGTCTACGGCCCGACCGTGCTGCTCTACATCATCGCCTGTTGCCTGATGCTCAACCTGCCTGCCAGGCAGACGCCGCTGAACAAAGGCAAGGCGACCCTCGATTCGCTGTTGGCCGGCATTCGCTTCATTCGCAGCCGTCCGGACATCCTTGGGGCGATCTCCCTGGACCTGTTCGCCGTGCTGCTGGGTGGCGCCACCGCGTTGCTGCCGGTGTTCGCCAAGGACATCCTGCTCACCGGGCCCTGGGGCCTGGGCCTGTTGCGTTCGGCGCCAGCGGTCGGTGCCCTGCTGATGTCGCTGTGGCTGGCGCGCTTCGCGGTGGAGCGCAAGGTCGGCCGGGTGATGTTCACTGCGGTGGGGGTGTTCGGCGTCGCTACCATCGCGTTCGGCCTCTCCACTTCGTTCTGGTTTTCCCTCGCGGTGCTGGTGGTGCTGGGTGCGGCCGACATGATCAGCATGGTGATCCGCGCCTCCTTCGTACAGCTGGAAACGCCGGACGAGATGCGCGGACGGGTCAGCGCAGTGAATGGCTTGTTCATCGGCGCGTCTAACCAGTTGGGCGAATTCGAATCCGGCCTCACCGCCCATTGGTTCGGCACCGTGCCGGCGGTGGTCATGGGCGGCGTCGGCACGCTGTTGGTGACTGGAGCCTGGATCAAATTGTTCCCGACCCTGGCCCACCGCGACCGGATGCACGAACCGGTGGACAACGCCAAAGCCTAGAGCAACTTGTCCAGGGTTATCGGGAAGTCCCGCACCCGCTTGCCCGTGGCGTGGTAGATCGCATTCGCCACCGCTGCGGCCACGCCGACAATGCCAATCTCGCCGACACCCTTGGAACCGAGGGCGTTGACGATCTCGTCATGTTCCTCGACAAAAATCACGTCTATGTCGCCGATATCGGCGTTAACCGGCACGTGGTATTCGGCCAGGTTGTGGTTCATGTGGCGGCCCAGGGCGTGGTCCGTCAGGGTTTCTTCATGCAACGCCATGCCGACACCCCACACCACGCCACCGAGGATCTGGCTACGGGCGGTTTTCGGATTGATTACCCGTCCGGCGGCAATCGCGCTCACGACTCGATTGACCTTCACCGTGCCGAGGTCCTCGTCCACCAGCACCTCGACGAATACAGCCGAGTGCGTCGCGGTGGCGTAGGCTTGGCGTTTCGCGTCCGGCCCGCTGGAAACCTCTGCCTGCAACGGCAATTCACCGCTTTTCTTCGCCAGCTCCGACAGCGCGACACGGGCCGCGCCCATGCGCAGCTCACCGTCGGCAAACGTGACCTGTTCAAGGGTCGCGGCGCTGAACTCAGGGCAGGACTGCCGGGCCACAGCGAGCAGTTTTTCCCTGAGCGCTTCACAGGCCTGCTGCACCGCCGTGCCCACGGACGAGACAGTAAACGAACCGCCCTGCAGTGGAGCCGTCGGAAGCGACGAGTCACCCAGAATAAAGGTGACATTCTCAAGGGAAACGCCTGACGCCTCGGCGGCGATTTGAGTCATGACGGTGTAGGTGCCGGTGCCGATATCGGTGGTTGCGCTGCTGACGGTCAATTTGCCATCGGCGTCCAGCGATGCCCGGGCGCTGGCCCTCTGCTGCATGGCTTCCCACACGCCGCCGGCCATGCCCCAGCCCACAAGTTGCCGGTCCTTGCGCATGCTGCGCGGTTCCGGGTTGCGCTTGTCCCAGCCGAAACGCTTAGCACCTTCGGCGTAACAGGCCCGCAGTTCCTTGCTGGAATACGGCTTGCCCTCGTTTTCGTTGCGTTCGGCATAGTTGATCAAGCGTAACTGCACCGGGTCGATCGCCAGGGCACAAGCCAATTCGTCCATGGCGCACTCAAGGCCGATCAAACCAAGGGCCGCGCCCGGCGCCCGCATGTCCAGCGGCGTGTAGACGTCCAGCGGCGCCAGTTTGTAGGTCAACGTCACGTTGTCGCAGTGATAGAGCATGCCGCTCCACTCCACGACGTGTTCGGTGAAGTCTTCGAAACGCGAGGTCTGGCCGATGGCGGTGTGCGCCACGGCAAGCAACCTGCCGTTGGCGGCGGCGCCCAGTTGCAGGCGCTGAAAGGTCCGTGGCCGATAGCCAAAGGTAAACATCTGCTGGCGCGTCAGGCTCACGCGTACGGAGCGTTTCAGCGCCAGTGCGGCCATCACCGCCAGCGGCAATTGGTATTGCGGCCGCAGTCCGGAACCGAAGGCGCCGCCTACGAACGCGGCAAACACACGCACGTGTTCCTTTTCCAGGCCGAACACTTTTTGCACATATTGCTGGCAGTTCTGCGCGCCTTGGGTCTTGTCATGGATATGCAGGCTGCCGTCAGGTTGATACAGCACGGTGGAGGCGTGAGGCTCCATCGGGTTGTGATGCTCAATCGGGGTGCTGTAGGACACATCCACGCTCAACGCCGAACTGGCGTACTCGCCCTGAAAATTCCCACGGGGCTTGGGCAATTCGGCCGGCGCCGGATGGGCTTCGTTTTGCTGGATGGTCAGATCGGTCTGATGCGCCTCGGCTTCGTACTCGATGTCCACGAGCGAGCCGGCATAACGGGCCAGTTCCAGGTTCTCGGCCACCACCAGGGCCAGCGGCTGGCCGCTGTAGAGAATCCGCTCGTTGAACAGCGGCCGGAACGGTGAGCCCTCCGCCGCGTCGGCGTCCTGGTAGGGTTCATCGTAACTGGCGATTCTCGGGCGATTGGTGTGGTCGATCACCGCGACGACGCCCGGCAGCGCCAAGGCCCGGGAGGCATCGATGCGCACGACGCGGCCGCGGGCAATTGCGCTCGACACCACGCTGCCGTGCAACAAACCATTCTCGGGGTACTCACCGGCATAACGGGCACGACCGGTCACCTTGAGCAGGCCGTCGACGCGGTCCAGCGGTTGCCCTATGGTTTTGCTCTGTGCGTTCATCGGGCGGTCCCTCCGACCAGTGCCGCTTCACTCAGGGCGCGGACGATTGCCCGTCGCGCCAGTTTGACCTTGAAGCCGTTGTGCGCCAGCGGTTCAGCGTCCTGCAACAGTGCATCCGCAGCCGCCGTGAAGGTTTCACGGCTGACGGCCTGGCCCACCAGCCAGCTTTCCACCGCCCGGTCGCGCCAAGGCTTGTGCGCCACGCCGCCCAAGACCAGGCGGGCCTGGCGAATCACCGGCCCGTCCAGTTCCAGCGCGGCCGCCACCGAAACCAGCGCAAAGGCATAGGACGCCCGGTCACGGATCTTCAAGTAATGGCTGTGTTCGGCGAAACCGGCGGGCGGCAGCTCGATGTAGGTGATCAGCTCGTCATCGGCCAGTTGATTGTCCCGATCCGGAGCGTCGCCGGGCAGGCGATGGAAGTCGGCGAACTCGATGGTCCGTGGACCACCGCGCCCCAGCACATGGACCACGGCATCAAGGGCCGCCAGGGCCACGCACATGTCGGAAGGATGCGTCGCGACGCACTGCTCACTGGCTCCCAGGATCGCGTGAATACGATTCAAGCCGCTTCGGGCCGGGCAGCCACTGCCGGGGCTGCGTTTGTTGCAGGGCACACTGGCGTCGTAAAAATAGTAACAACGGGTGCGCTGCAACAGGTTGCCACCCGTGCTGGCCATGTTGCGCAACTGCGGCGAGGCACCGGCGAGGATGGCCTGGGAAAGCAACGGATAACGGCGCTCGATCCAAGGATGCCAGGCCAGGTCGGCATTGCTCACCAGCGCGCCAATCATCACCCCGCCCGAGGGCGTTTCGCTGAGGTCGGCCAAGGGCAGACCGGTGATATCGATCAGATGCTCGGGGCGGGTGAGGTTTTCCTTCATCAGGTCCAGCAGATTGGTGCCGCCAGCGATGAAGCGCGAATTGGCACTCGACAGTTCCACGGCCGCCTGCAGCGTATCGGGCTTGCTGTAGCGAAAGGGATTCATGACTCACCTCCCGTCTGCTGGCAGAGCGGCAGGGCGTCTTCAATGGCATCGCGAATGTTGTTATAGGCACCGCACCGGCAGAGATTGCCGCTCATCAGCTCGCTGATTTCAGCCGAGCCCTGCGCCCTGCCCTCGTTGGCCAAGCCCACCGCCGAACAGATCTGCCCTGGCGTGCAGTAACCACACTGGAAGGCGTCATGCTTGATGAATGCACGTTGCATGGGATGCAATTCATCGCCATCCGCCAAGCCCTCGACAGTGGTCAGCTCGGCGCCATCGCACATCACCGCCAGGGTCAGGCAGGCGTTGATCCGCTTGCCGTCGCGCAGCACCGTGCAGGCACCGCACTGGCCGTGATCGCAGCCCTTCTTGCTGCCCACCAGGTCCAACTGCTCGCGCAGCAGGTCCAGCAGCGTGGTCCAGGGCAGCACCTGCAACTCGCGCACCGAGCCATTGAGGGTCAGACGTATGGGATGAGGGACGAAGGACGCCGGCGTCGCTTCGGACAAAGTCGCGCTCATGGAACACCTCACGGTTAGTCGTACACGCGGCGTTTTGGGAAACCACCGTCATAAGGGGTACGACTTCGGGGGGTGGTGAGCGTTCAAGGCGATTGAATGACGAAACACCGGCCTCTGCTGCGCGACCGAGCGGGAGCAAGCTTCCTCGCCACAAGAGCGCGCAGGCTTTTGAAGTGTCAGGCCAACAGTTCAGCCGCCACCACGCTCCTCACCCCTTTGCCGGCAAGTGCTTCCACCAGCGCAAGAGCAAACACCAGGGCGGCGGCGGAACCCTGGGCGGTGATGCAATTGCCATCCACCACCACCGGTTGATCGACGAAGCTGCACCCGGACAGCTGCTGGCTCACCGCAGGCAGGCAAGTCATGCGGCGCTGGCGCAGGACGCCGAATGCCTGGAGCACCAACGCCGGGGCTTCGGCGATGGCGGCAAACAAGCGCCCGGCGGCGGCCTGGTCCTTGACCAATTGCTGCAATGGCTGATGGGCGGCCAGGTGCTGCGCGCCGATGATGCCGCCGGGCAGGACGATCAAGTCGAAATCCTGCACCAGCACGTCCACCAGCATGCCGTCGGCGGTCAGGCGCGTGCCGCGTGCGCAGGTCAGCATGCGACGACCCTCGATACTCGCCACCACCACTTCAAGCTGCGCGCGACGCAACACGTCGATCAGCGTCACCGCCTGCAAGTCATCGACGCCTTCGGCCACGGCGATCAGGGCTCGGGGGATCTTGGTTCCAGGAATCATGGGCGCTCTCCGCTGGGTGATGCTTGTAGTGTAGGAGCTGCCGGAGGCTGCGATCTTTCCCCGCTGCTTGAACCTCAAGCACCTATCAAAAGATCGCAGCCTCCGGCAGCTCCTACGTGGGCGGGTGGGCTACTTGATATATAGCTGTGTCGTCATCCGGTTGCCCGGCGCGTTGATCGAGACATTGCTGAAACTGAAGGTTCCTTCCTGCTTGCCCTTCAGGTCGAAGATGTACACGTAGCCAACCGTCCTGGTTGTCTTCGAGCAATCATTGAGGTTGCCATTGCTGTACGCACACACGGGCGAGCGGGTGCCGTCGACTTCGAAGCCGTCCAACGTGACGTTCGGCTGGTGGCCGTAACCGACTTCCAGCACGTAGACCTTGATGTTCGGACCGCCGTGGTCGCAACGGGTCTGCGCCTGCCCTGGGGTGATGTCCTCGAAACCGCACGCCGGCGATTCGACCTTGAGCACCTTGACCTCGCTCAGCGGCGGCGCCGATGCCGCGTGGGCGACCTGCACGGGCAGCCAGAGGCTCAATGCGCAGACCGAGGCTAATTTTTTCATGCAAACCATACTGACCTCCCGGAACCGCGCGCAGTATGGCCCAACTTTTGCGACTGCACACTTTTGCAACTGCACACTTCGCGACTGAACACCTTTGCGACTCAAGACAGAGGATCGCAGCCACATCGCCGCGCTGTTATGATGCGCGGCTTTTTCCGACCCACAGAAAATCCCGGCCGCCATGGGTGTGCTGTGCTTTGCTGTTGAGGTCGATACATTCACGGCGCCGGGCGCGCCACGGGGAGCAGACATGCTGGAAAGGCTGTTTCAACTCAAGGCACACAACACCAACGTGCGGACCGAGATTCTGGCGGGCGTCACGACCTTCCTGGCCATGGCCTACATTCTGTTCGTGAACCCGAGCATTCTCGGTGAAACCGGCATGGACAAGGGCGCGGTATTCGTCGCCACTTGCCTGGCGGCGGCCATCGGCTCGACCGTGATGGGGCTGATTGCCAACTACCCGATCGCCCTCGCGCCGGGCATGGGCCTGAATGCCTTCTTTACCTACACCGTGGTCCTGCACATGGGCCACACGTGGCAAGTGGCGCTGGGTGCGGTGTTCGTCTCCGCCGTGCTGTTCTTCCTGCTATCGATCTTCCGCATCCGCGAATGGATCATCAACAGCATCCCGCTGCCGCTGCGCTCGGCCATTGCCGCCGGTATCGGCCTGTTCCTGGCGCTGATCGCCCTGAGCAATGCCGGCATCGTGGTGAAAAACCCGGCGACCATGGTCGGCCTCGGCGACCTGAAACAACCGGCACCGATCCTCGCGACCCTCGGCTTTGTCCTGATCGTTGCGCTTGAAGCCCTGAAAGTACGCGGTGCGGTGCTGATCGGCATCCTCGCGGTCACCCTCGTCTCGATCCTGATGGGCTTCACCCCGTTCAACGGCGTCATTTCCGCACCGCCATCCCTGGCCCCGACCTTCCTGCAACTGGACATCATGGGCGCCTTGGACATCGGTCTCGTGAACGTAATCTTCGCCTTCCTGTTCGTCGATCTGTTCGACAACTCCGGCACCCTGATCGGCGTCGCCAAGCGCGCCGGGTTGATGGGCAAGGACGGGCACATGCCGAAGATGGGCCGCGCGCTGATCGCCGACAGCACCGCCGCCATGGCCGGTTCGCTGCTGGGCACTTCGACGACCACCAGCTACATCGAGTCGGCGGCGGGCGTCAGTGCCGGCGGCCGCACTGGCCTGACGGCCATCGTGGTGGCGATCCTGTTCCTGCTGGCGTTGTTCTTCTCGCCGCTGGCCGCCAGCGTCCCGGCCTTCGCCACCGCGCCAGCGCTGCTGTTCGTAGCGGTGTTGATGACGTCGGGCCTGGCGGAAATCGACTGGGACGACATCACCGTCGCCGCCCCAGTCGTGATCACTGCCCTGGCGATGCCCTTCACCTACTCCATCGCCAACGGCATTGCCTTCGGCTTCATCGCCTGGACCGCCATCAAGCTGGTCTCCGGTCGTGGCCGTGAGCTGAACCCGGCGCTGGTGATCCTGTCGATTCTGTTCGTTATCAAGTTGGGTTGGTTCAACGCATGACTTTTGATTCCCACACCTACGCCGCCCAGTTGCAGGGCAAGGTCACGCGCTTGCGTGACCTCCTGGCCCCTTTTGAGGCGCCGGAGCCTGCCGTATTCGACTCGCCCCTGGGCAACTTCCGCCTGCGGGCCGAATTTCGTCTGTGGCGCGAGGCTGGCGAACGGCATTACGCCATGTTCTCCCAGGACGACAAGCGCACGCCGATCCTGATCGAGGAGTTTCCCATCGCCAGCCTGCGCATCAATCAGTTGATGCCGCAGCTCAAGGCCGCCTGGCAGGCCAGCGCGCCCTTGAGCCACAAGCTGTTCCAGGTGGAATTCCTCACCACCCTGGCCGGCGACGCGATGATCACCCTGTGCTATCACCGCCCGCTGGATGAACACTGGCATGCCGCGGCGTCGAAACTGGCGACCGACCTGGGCGTCAGCATCATTGGCCGCTCCAAGGGCAAGCGCGAAGTGATCGGCCACGATTACGTGGTGGAGAAACTTGAGGTGGGCGGTCGCACCTTCAGCTATCGCCAACCCGAAGGCGCCTTCACCCAGCCCAACGGCACGGTCAACCAGAAGATGCTCAACTGGGCTTATGAAGCCCTGGGCGATCGTGCTGACGACTTGCTGGAGTTGTACTGCGGCAACGGCAACTTCACCCTGCCGCTGGCAACCCGCGTGCGCAAAGTCCTCGCCACCGAAATCAGCAAGACCTCGGTCAACGCCGCGCTGAGCAACCTCAGCGAGAACGCTGTGGATAACGTCACGCTGGTGCGCCTGTCCGCCGAAGAGCTGACCGAAGCGTTGAACGAGGTCCGGCCGTTCCGTCGTTTGCAGGGCATCGATCTGAAAAGCTACGAGTTCGGCAGCGTCTTCGTCGACCCGCCTCGCGCCGGCATGGACCCGGACACCTGCGAACTGACCCGACGCTTCGACAACATCCTGTACATCTCCTGCAACCCGGAAACCCTCGCCGCGAACATCGCGCAACTGAACGACACCCACCGCATCACGCGTTGCGCGTTGTTCGATCAATTCCCTTGGACCCATCACATGGAATCCGGGGTGTTGTTGACGCGGCGCTGACCTACGCAAACCT
>NZ_JAOSHO010000510.1 GCF_025917275.1 Pseudomonas agronomica
AGCGGGAGCAAGCGCCCTCGACACGGGGGCTTCTGCGCCCAAGGTGCCTTAATTCGTGTGGTCGCCCGGCCAAAAGCCGGGTTAGACTCCTTGGCCCTGCCCAACCCGCTCAGTGATGCTTCCGATGCTTGAACAGTACGTCAAAAAGATCCTCACCTCGCGCGTTTACGACGTTGCCGTGGAAACCCCGCTGCAGACCGCTCGCCAGCTCTCCGAGCGGCTGGGCAACGAGGTCTGGCTCAAGCGCGAAGACTTGCAGCCGGTGTTCTCGTTCAAGATTCGCGGGGCCTACAACAAGCTGACCCAGCTCAGCGACGAAGAGCGCGCCCGCGGCGTGGTCACGGCGTCGGCGGGCAACCATGCCCAGGGCCTGGCGCTGGCCGCCAAGGTGCTGGGAGTGAAAGCCACCATCGTCATGCCCAAGACCACGCCGGAAATCAAGGTCGAAGGCGTGCGCTCCCGTGGCGGCAAAGTGGTGCTGCATGGCGACTCGTTCCCTGAAGCACTGGCCTATTCGCTGAAGCTGGTCGACGAAAAGGGCTACGTCTACATCCACCCATACGACGACCCTCACACCATTGCCGGGCAGGGCACGGTGGCGATGGAAATCCTGCGCCAGCACCCG
The DNA here is from genome assembly GCF_025917275.1 of Pseudomonas agronomica. GTDB lineage: Bacteria > Pseudomonadota > Gammaproteobacteria > Pseudomonadales > Pseudomonadaceae > Aquipseudomonas > Aquipseudomonas agronomica. The sequence goes on from NZ_JAOSHO010000510.1 coordinate 626, forward strand.
GGGCGCCTCGATGCGATTTTCGTCCCGGTGGGCGGTGGCGGGCTGATCGCGGGGATTGCGGCCTATGTGAAATACCTGCGTCCGGAGATCAAGATCATCGGCGTCGAACCGGACGATTCCAACTGCCTGCAAGCAGCCATGGCCGCCGGCGAGCGCGTGGTGCTGCCCACCGTGGGCCTGTTCGCCGATGGCGTGGCCGTGGCGCAGATCGGCCAGCACACCTTTGATATCTGCAAGCACTACGTGGATGAAGTCATCACCGTCAGCACTGACGAGATCTGCGCCGCGATCAAGGACATCTACGACGATACCCGCTCGATCACCGAACCTGCCGGCGCCCTGGGCGTTGCGGGGATCAAGAAATACGTCGAGACGCGCGGCATCAGCGACCAGACCCTCGTGGCCATCGATTCCGGCGCCAACGTCAACTTCGACCGCCTGCGCCACGTGGCCGAGCGCGCCGAACTGGGTGAAGGCCGCGAAGCCATCATCGCCGTGACCATCCCCGAGAAGCCAGGCAGCTTCAAGGCCTTCTGCGAAGCCATCGGCAAACGCCAGATCACCGAATTCAACTACCGTTACAACACCGGCAGCGAAGCGCACATCTTCGTTGGCGTGCAGACCCATCCGGAAAACGACCCGCGCAGCAAGCTGATCGCCAGCCTGACCGAGCAAGGTTTCCCGGTGCTGGACCTGACCGACAACGAACTGGCCAAGCTGCATATCCGCCACATGGTCGGCGGGCATGCCGCCCATGTCATCGATGAAGTGGTCCTGCGTTTCGAATTCCCGGAGCGTCCGGGGGCACTGTTCAACTTCCTCAACAAGCTGGGCGGCCGTTGGAACATCTCGATGTTCCACTACCGCAACCATGGCGCGGCGGATGGCCGTGTCGTCGCCGGGCTGCAAGTACCCCACGATGAGCGCCACCTGGTGCCGGCCGCTCTGGAAGAAATCGGCTATCCGTACTGGGATGAGAGCGATAATCCGGCCTATCAGTTGTTTCTGGGTTGATAAAGCCGGACTAGGCTGTGAGCAAGACTTAAGGAAATAAAACGATGGAAACGTTGATCGCGCTGAAAATAGCCCATGTCGTCGCCACCGTACTGTTGCTGGCCGGCGCCCTGGGGCTGGGCGTCTGGGTCTGGCGCACACGCCGCAACGGCGATGCCACGGCAGCCGCCCGCACGCTGCAACGTCCGCAGCTGTTCATCTGGCTGGTGATGATCCTGGCGCTGGCTAGCCTGCCCTTCACAGGCTGGTGGATGGTTCATCAGATCGGCTGGCCGCTGGGGCAAACCTGGTTGCTGGCTTCCAGTGTGCTCTACACCTTGGCGGCGCTGGCGGGGTTCTGGTTGGTGGCGCGGCTGAACAAATTGCGCAAGGCGCCGGGCGGTAGCGGGAAGTTTACCTTTGCCCTGGCGCTGTTCAGTGTTGTCTGCTTTGTTGCCATGGCGGGGTTGATGGGGGCCAAGCCGGTTTAAGGCTTTGGACCGCGTCGCCCCTTTCGCGAGCAGGCTCGCTCCCACATGGACTGTGTTCTTCATACAATCCATGTGGGAGCGAGCCTGCTCGCGAAAGCTGTTTCAGCCGCGCAACGAAATCACCGGCCAACCACGCCTTTCGGCCTCGGCCCGAAGGTTCGGATCCGGATCCACCGCCACCGGATGCGTCACCGCTTCCAACAGCGGCAAGTCGTTCATCGAGTCGCTATAGAAGTAGCTGTCTTCCAGGGAATAGCCCGTCTCCTCCAGCCAGCGGTTCAACCGGGTCACCTTGCCCTCGCGGAAACACGGGATATCAGTGCTGCGTCCACTGTAGCGCCCGTCGATCATTTCGCATTCGGTGGCGATCAGGGTCTCGACCCCCAGGCGTTCGGCAATCGGGGCGGTGACGAAGCGGTTGGTGGCGGTGATGATCACCAGTTTGTCGCCAGCATCGCGGTGCTTTTTCAACAGCTCGATGGCTTGGGGCAACACGATCGGTTCGATGCAGTCACGCATGTAGTCCAAGTGCCACTGCGCCAGTACTTCCATCTCGGTGCGGCCGAGGATTTCCAGGCAGAAGTTCAGGTATTGGGCATTGTCGAGCTTGCCGGCCAGGTAGTCCTGGTAGAACTCGTCGTTGCGCGCCTTGTATGTAACGGCGTCGAGGAACCCGCGCTCACACAGGTAATCGCCCCAGGCGTGGTCGCTGTCGCCGCCCAGCAGCGTGTTGTCCAAGTCGAATAAAGCCAGCCGCATTGCAGTTACTCGCTGAAAATTCTGAAGAAAGGCCTCAAGAATACGGACTTTTCACAAGAGTGCACATAAGCTAGGGACGCTCGTTGCTGCTTTCACAACCTTTGTGGAACAATGCGGCGACATGCGTTTGCGAGGTTGTTGCCGTGATCGATCCCGATGGTTTCCGTCCCAATGTGGGGATCATTCTTACGAATGATGCTGGGCAGGTGCTATGGGCACGCCGTATCAATCAAGACGCCTGGCAGTTTCCCCAGGGTGGGATCAATCCCCAGGAGACGCCGGAAGAGGCCTTGTACCGCGAGTTGAATGAAGAAGTCGGGCTGGAGCGAGAGGATGTTGAAATACTCGCCTGCACTCGAGGCTGGTTGCGCTATCGTTTGCCGCAACGCCTGGTCAGGACGCACAGCCAGCCGCTGTGCATCGGCCAGAAGCAGAAATGGTTTCTCCTGCGCCTGATCTCCAACGAGCAGCGGGTGCGGATGGATTTGACCGGTAAACCGGAGTTCGATGGCTGGCGCTGGGTCAGCTATTGGTATCCGTTGGGCCAGGTGGTGACATTCAAGCGCGAGGTGTATCGACGCGCCCTTAAAGAGCTTGCCCCGCGCCTGCTGACGCGC
>NZ_JAOSHO010000511.1 GCF_025917275.1 Pseudomonas agronomica
TGTGGGAGCGAGCCTGCTCGCGAAGACGGCGGCAGATTCGGCATTAATGCAAGCTGGCCCACCGCTTTCGCGAGCAAGCTCCCACAGGGTCGAGTCAACGCTTGCCATCGAGCGGATCGATATCGGCCATTTCCGCTTCGTCCAGCCCATCGCCTCCACCAATATCGTTTTCACCAACAACGCTCAGGTCCCAATCGGCCTGTTCATCCTCGCCGGCTTCATGTGCGTCCCGGGCACCGTCTTCATGGATCAGGGTTTCCGGGCTCATGTCATCGTCGGTCGGCTGGCGGTCATCCATCGAGGCGCCTGTCATACCAGCCTCACGGACACGCTCCTCCGGTAGCAGATGCTCGCGCTCATCTTCCGGCAATTCATCACCGATCCGGGCATCGTATTCGTCATCGTCGAATTCCAGCTCACGCATCGAGCCCATGCGATCTTCATTGTCATCGATAGGTTCCGGTTGCGTCGCATCGAAGGGACGTCGTGAATCATTCATGGCAATTCCTCATACTGTGGGCCTTACTAAGAGTCGACCGGCTGCGCGGCCAGGAATTCCAATGCGTCGCCGACGTGACCTCGACCGGCGGTCGTCTGTCACAGTTGCGCACTCTCTATCGAGGCTGGACAGCATGAATGAATTACAAGATCTGATTGATAACAACGCACGCTGGGCCGATGCGATCAAGCAGGAGGATCCTGACTTCTTCGCCAAGCTGGCTCGTCAGCAAACCCCCGAATACCTGTGGATCGGCTGTTCCGACGCGCGGGTGCCGGCCAACGAAATCGTCGGCATGTTGCCGGGTGATCTGTTCGTACACCGTAACGTTGCCAACGTGGTGCTGCACACTGACCTCAATTGCCTGTCGGTGATCCAGTACGCGGTGGATGTGCTCAAGGTCAAGCACATCCTGGTGACGGGCCACTACGGCTGCGGCGGCGTACGTGCCTCGATGCAGGACCGCCAGTTGGGCCTGATCGATGGTTGGCTGCGCTCGATTCGCGATCTGTACTACGAACATCGCGATGCATTGGCCAAGCTACCCACCGAAGAGGAGCGTGTGGACCGCTTGTGCGAACTCAACGTCATCCAGCAGGTGGCGAACGTGGGCCACACCAGCATCGTGCAGAACGCCTGGCACCGGGGACAAAGCCTGTCGATCCACGGGTGCATCTACGGCATCAAGGATGGGCGCTGGAAAAGCCTGGATACGACGATCAGCGGTTTCGAGCAGTTGCCGCCGCAGTATCGGTTGCGGCCGGTAGACGCACCCTGACTGAGGCGTTTCAGTTGCGATGACAGCGACGCCGCGCGAATTGCCGATACAGCTTCTGTTCGGTGCTGGCGTAGTCCATCGTCAGGCAATCGCCTTCGCGGATCTCGGTCAATGACCATAGCCACAGTTCGCTCATGGCCAGGAAGACGCCGACAGGTGCTGCAAAACACTTTCCCGCGTGAGCGCAGGCTCGCACGGGAAAGCTTGTCAGGGGTTATACGGCTTCGACAGGCAATGGCATCGGCACTTTCAGCTGCTGCAGTTCCGACTTGATCGGCGGCGTCTCACATTTTTTCTCCGCGTCCGCCTCGCTCAGCTTGCGAACCGAGGTGTAGAACAGCTCGCAGGTCTTTTCCTTTTGAGTCACCTGCCAGGTCTGCGTGCACTGGTTCAGCAGTGTGCTCGGGTCGGTCCCTGGCTTGCTGCCCATTCCGGCCTGCCAGCAGGCAGCACTCAAATCCTGGCCCATGACTTTCAAACCGGCGGCATCGGCCTTGGCCTGGTCACCGTCGTAGCTGGCCGGGTCGGCGGCGTACCAGATGTAGCTGGGATGGTTGGAACCCAGGACCGGAACCTTGGCGCCTGGAGCCGGCTCGATGGTCGCCAGGCCGAGCACGGCCACGGTCTGGCCGTATTGGGTCTTGATCCAGTCCCGGACGGGCGCGCCGAAGGCCACCATTGGCAACGACGTGCCCTTGGCTCCTCGAGTGACTTGCCTGACCATGGTGGTCTGGTAATCGTTGAAGTAACTGTAGAGCCCTGCCAGCGTACTGCCGGCATTGGACGGGGCTGCGATGGGTGCGATGTCGATGATGGTCTGGTAAGCCGGTGTGTTCGGAGCGGCAATACCGTTGGCGGTCAGCAGCGTGGCCCAGCGATCCGTGGTGGCCGATTCCAGGTAATCCTGGGCCTGGGTCAGGGAATAATCCGGCGGGAAGTGCAGCAGTTCGACACTCTTGCGGTTGTCCAGGGCCATGCCCAACGGCAGGAACAGGTACCAGTTGTAGGCCCATTTTTTATCATTATTGAGTTTTGTAGCGCCGTTGTATGCCAGATCCCCGGCGTCGAGCAGGTTTTTCAGCGGTTGGCCGTAGCTCTTCGGCACGCCGCTGATATTCGCATGGACGGTGCCGTTGTCGCTTTTGACGCTGACCTTGGCCGCGTCGTAGCCATCACGCTGGACGCTTTGCGTCAGGTAATGTTCGACGGTCTGCTCAAGCGTCCAGTTGCGAAAGCAGATGACGTTGCAATTGTTGGGGTAAGCGAAGAGGCGGGTAACGCGCTCGGTGCTGCCAAGGTTTACATCGATGTTGGCGGCTTGGGCGGTGGCGCTCAAGGCCAGGGCGGCAAGAGGAAGTGCGGCGAGTTTGAACATGCTCAGATCCTTTTCAGCGTGGGCCCCTCGAAACAGGGTGTATCCATACTGAAACAGACGGAGCCGAAGAAGAAGTGGGCCGATGGAAAAATCGGCCCTTTTTTATGGCTTTATGGCATCACTGGCGGCAGATAACTCAATGTCGTCCCCAGCGCCCACAGCAGCGCCAGCACCAACGGCGTATGCACCAGCAACTGCACGAAGGAAAAACCGATCAAGTCCCGGGCTTTCAACCCGAGCACGCCCAACAACGGAAGCATGTAGAACGGGTTGATCAGGTTCGGCAGCGCTTCGGCGGCGTTATAGATCTGCACCGCCCAGCCCAGGTGGTAGTTGAGGTCGTTGGCCACCTGCATCACATAAGGCGCCTCAATGATCCACTTACCGCCGCCGGAGGGAATGAAAAAGCCCAGTACCGCCGAATAGACACCCATCAACAGGGCGTAGGTGTCATGGGAGGCAATCTGTACGAAAAAGGTCGAGATATGGTGGGCCAGCGTCTGCGCATCGCTGCCCTTGACCGTGGTCAGCAGCGCGGCGATCGAGCCGTACAGTGGAAACTGGATCAACACGCCCGTGGTGGTCGGCACCGCGCGGGCCACGGCGTCAAGAAAGCTGCGTGGCCGCCAGTGAAGCAAGGCCCCGAGCATGATGAACAAAAAGTTGTAGGTATTGAGTCCGGAAATGGCGCTGATCGCCGGCTTGGTCGAAAACTCATGGAACAGCCAGCCGGCGGCCAGCAGCACCAGCGCAATCGTCAGCAGCGGACTGTGTTCCAGCCATTCCCCGGGTCGGGTCCGCGGTTGCAGCGCCG
>NZ_JAOSHO010000512.1 GCF_025917275.1 Pseudomonas agronomica
TGGTTTTCACAGAGGCTGCTAGCCGCCGGATTTCTTTGCCTTGAAGCCGTGTTTGGTGAGTTCCGCCAACAGCAGCTCGACGTGATCGCCCTGGATCTCGATGACGCCGTCCTTCAACGCGCCACCCGTGCCGCAACGTTTCTTCAACGTCGTCGCCAGATCCTTGAGTGCGTCTTCGGCCAGCGGCACACCCGTAATGGTAGTCACTGTCTTGCCACCGCGACCTTTGCTTTCGCGGCGCACGCGCGCGATACCGTCGCCGGCGGGAATGGCGGTCTGTTTGCAGATGCAGGCATCCACCGGCTGGCGGCAATCGGGGCAATGACGACCGGCGTCGGTAGAAAATACCAGGCCGCCCAGGGCGGCGAAGGATGCGGCTTTTTTGGCCACCGGCAATCCTCTTGGGAGGACAAAGACTGGTCGAGGGGCGAAAGTGCCTCGACCGCGAAGCCCCACTCAGGCAGGGGCAGCGCAACTGGGCCGAACGCTGTCGGCCAAGCTTGAAAAGTCGCGCAGTGTAACGGCAAAAACGCGACTTGCTAAGGGCCAATCGGCGCCAATTTACAGCTTCTTTGCGAGACCGCCCTCCTGGGCTCGCAGATAGCGTCCGAGCGCCGCCAGGGAGTCCGGGCAATAAGGCTTGTGGCGGATTTCCTCCAACACCTGTTCGACGGGCAGGAAACGCGCCTCCAGCACCTCTTCCGGCTGCAGGATCAACGGACCGTCCCACACGGCGGAAAACGCCGAGCACCACAGGCGACTGCCGGTGTCTTCGAAATAGAAGTGGTCATGGGCAACCAGTTCCACACCGCTCACACCCAATTCTTCTTCGAGCTCTCGGGCCGCCGATTCGGCGTAGGTCTCGTGCGCCTGCACCATGCCACCGGCCGCGACGTCCCAATAGCCGGGATATATGGCTTTGCTCATTGTCCTGCGATGAACGCACAACTCACCGGCCGAATTGAACAGCATGATGTAGGTGCCGCGACCGATCAGGCCGCGCTGGCGCAAGTCCGAACGCACCAGGCTGCCGAGCAGATTGTCATGCTCATCGACCCAAGCGATCAGCTCGGCATCCGAGGCCGCTCGGTGAGCGTCCTCCCGGGTGCTTTCGTCCATCGGTCAGCCCTGGTTCAGCAATTGCCGAAGGTCGATCACCGCTGCGTTTGCACGGGAGATGTAGTTGGCCATGACCAGCGAATGGTTCGCCAATACACCGAAGCCGCTGCCGTTGAGGATCATCGGGCTCCACACCGGTTCCTGGGAAGCCTCGAGTTCGCGAATGATCTGCCGCACGCTGACCGTGGCGTTCTTCTTGGCCAGCACGTCGGCGAAGTCCACCTCTATAGCGCGCAGCAAATGGGACAGTGCCCAGGCCTGGCCGCGTGCTTCGTAGAACACGTTATCGATTTGCAGCCATGGCGTCTCGACCACTTCTTCATCCACCTGCGGTACCTGGCCGGGAGCCGGGACCTCGGTTTTCAGCGAAGTATTGAGCTTCACCCGGCCCACGCTGGCGGACAGGCGCTGGGACAGCGAGCCCAGGCGAGTGCCGACGTCACCCAGCCAGTTGTTCAGGTTGTCGGCGCGGGCATAGAACAAGGCGCTCTTTTGTGCAGGATCGGAGAGACGCGCCTGATAACGGCTCAGGGAGTTGATGCCCTCCTGGTATTCCGACTCACTGGAGGGCAGCACCCAACTGCGGTTGTCGAAGTTGAAACGCGGCTCGGCCTTGGCAAGATCCGCGTCTTCTGCGGACTGCGATTGCGAACGGGCGAAATCCTTGCGCAGGGCGCGGCTCAAGTCGCGAACCTGGACCAGCACGCCGTATTCCCAGCTCGGCATGTTGTCCATCCACAGGCCCGGCGGGAAACGGTCGTTGGAGATGTAGCCGCCCTGCTTGGTCAGCAGGGTTCCGGCCACGGTCTTGAGGGTTTCGACGGTGGTGTAGCCGACCACCATTTGCCTGCCATCCTTCTCGGCCGCAGCCTGGGCATTCTGCTGCACGGGAAATAGCGCCGGCTCCTGGCTCCAATACCAGCCCACCGCGATGGTCACCAGCAGATACAGACCGATGAGCGTGGCCAGTGCCCGGCTGAAAAACAGCCCGCCCAGGTAGCTGCGGGTGTCCGATTTCGGCTCGGCGGCGCGTTCAGGCGCGCTGCCCGCGCGGTTTTTCCAGTCCAGCATGGCGATGTCCCTTCAATCACTTGAGTTCACGGTTCGACCACAACCTTACATCAACGTGCCTTGGCCGGCATCCGTCGTTGGGCTTATCGGAGAATTGCCACCAGGAAGCCAGGCGCCATGTAAGGGTTTCCCCTAACCCTGCCGGCCGAAAATTCGGAGCGGCCATCCCCACAGGTACCTCTGCGTGCGGGCGGATCGGCTCTTTTCACACCGTAGAGCAGGGCTGTTAATTGGATCCAAAAAACCGCTAAACCCCTTGATTTCTGGACGTTGACGGACAGCGGGCAGTCGATCGAAAACCGCCCGGTCAGAAACTGAATAGCTTCTCTTGGCAGTTTATTGACGTACGACACTCATGTAAGGGAAAAGAGGTGCTAGCATAGAGCCACCAGTCGATCTCAGCATGCCCCCTAACTAGTAGTCAGGATATGACCGAGTCAGAAGACCCCAGCCGTGAGCGCCTCAAGCACCACTTTGCCCAGCGGGTAATTCACCAGGCTCGCCAGATCCTCGAGATATGGCAGCGCCTGCAACGCAGCGAGTGGTCGAGTAACGACCTGTCCGAGCTCAGCGAGGCCAATTTGCGCCTGCTGCGCTTTGCCGAGCGTTTCGAACAGCCCGAGCATTGCCAGCTCGCCCAAGGCATCAGCCAGTCGCTGCAGGCGGTGGACGCCAATCGTGGGCGCCTCAGTAGCCACCTGATCACCGAGATCAATCGCCTGATGCAGCGCCTGTCCCGCACCGGCCTGCGCCACGGCGACCAGCTCGAGCAAACCTTCCTGCCGCCGCTGCGCAAGCCGATCTATGTGATGCTGCAAGACCACGACCGTGCCGAACGGCTGGCCAAGCAACTGGAATTCTTCGGCCTCAGTGCCCTGGCGCTGGACAGCGTCGCGGCGTTCCGGGCCTCAATGATCGAGCGCCTGCCCGCCGCGATCGTCATGGATGTGGACTTCAGCGGCCCCGGCGTGGGCCTGACCTTGGCGGCCCAAGCCCAGGAAGGGCTAGACCAGGCCATTCCATTGCTTTTCTTCAGCCTGCTTGAAACCGATACGCCCACCCGCCTGGCAGCGGTGCGCGCCGGTGGCCAGGAATTTCTCACCGGCACGCTCGAAGCCTCGAGCCTGTTGGAAAAGATCGAAGTGCTGACCTGCGTCGCCCAGTACGAACCCTATAAAGTGTTGATTATCGACGACTCCCGCGCCCAGGCCTTGCACACCGAGCGCCTGCTCAACAGCGCCGGCATCGTCACCCGCACGCTGA
>NZ_JAOSHO010000513.1 GCF_025917275.1 Pseudomonas agronomica
AGCGGGAGCAAGCTCCTCGCTCAGTGCCCCATGAGCCAATGCTGATGCGGTCCTGGCAGCGTCCAGATACCGAAGACGATCACCAACAATCCCCCGGCCATGCGTACGCTGCGTTTGCGCAGCAGCGCGGTAACGCGCTCGGCCGCCAGGCCGGTGGCGAGCAGCACCGGCCAGGTGCCGAGGCCGAAAGCGAGCATCAACAGCGCACTGTCCAACGCATTGCCCTGGCTGGCGGACCACAGCAGGGTGCTGTAGACCAATCCGCACGGCAACCAGCCCCATAATGCGCCGAGCAGCAAGGCCCGAGGCACGCTCGACACTGGCAGCAAGCGGTTGGCGACAGGCTGGATATGTCGCCACAAGCCACGACCGAGGCTTTCGATGCGGGTCAGGCCGCTCCACCATCCGGCGAGATACAGGCCCATGGCGATCAGCAGCAAACCCGCCAGCACACGCATGATCATCGCCGCCGGACTGTTGGCGACAGCCCAGCCGGCCAGGCCGATCAGCAAGCCGGCGGTGGCATAGCTCAGGATCCGTCCGAGGTTGTACGCCAGCAACAGCCGAAAGCGCCGGCTGCGTTGGTCCTTGGGAATCGCCAGGGTGAGGGCGCCCATCAGGCCGCCACACATGCCCAGGCAATGGCCGCCGCCCAAAAGGCCGAGGATGACGGCTGAAACCAGCAGCGGTGCCAGGTCAAGCATGGGGCGGCGCCTTGTCGTCCGGTTTCTGGACCTCGCCGCTGGCTTCGTCCACCGCGGCCTTGTGGTTCGGGTCCTGGTCGTCGAACAGGATGCTGTGGGCCGGACCGTCGAGGTCGTCGTATTGGCCGCTGTCCACGGCCCAGAAAAATATGTACACGGCGATGGCCACGATCAGCAGCGCGGCCGGGATCATCACGTAGAGAGCTGGCATGTCGGAACTCCATGCCCGCGCGGCTCAGGCCGGCAGCGGACGGGTATCGGGCGTGGCGTCGAGCGCCTGCGCTTGCGGTTGACGGGTCAGCCTCAACGCATTCAGCACCACGGTCAGCGAACTGATGGACATGCCGACCGCGGCCCACACCGGTGTGATCCAGCCGAGGGCGGCGAACGGCAACATGAGCCCATTGTACAGCCCTGCCCAGACCAGGTTCTCGATGATTACCCGACGGGTGCGCCGGGCCAGGCTGAAGGCGTGGATCAAGGCATCGAGGCGATTGGACAGCAGCACGGCGTCGGCGCTGGTCTTGGCCAGGTCAGTGGCCGAGCCCATGGCGACACTGATGTCCGCCGCCGCCAATACCGGCACGTCGTTCACGCCATCGCCCAGCATCAGCACCTTGCGGCCTTGCTGATGCAATTGTTGCAGCACCGCCAGCTTGTCGTCCGGGCGCAAGCCGCCGCGGGCTTCATCGATGCCCAGCTCGGCGGCGACGCTGGCGACCATCGGCGAGCTGTCGCCGGACAGCAGCAGCGTGCGCCAGCCCCGGGCCTTGCAGGCGGCCAGCAGCGCCGGGGCATCCGTGCGCAACCGGTCGTCGAGCACAAACCAGGCCAGCGGCCCAACGTCATCCCCCAACAACAGCCATTGCCCGGGTTCGTCCGGCATCGCCGGTACGGTGGCGCCACTCGGTTCGCAGGCAAATGCGGGATGGCCGATGCGCAGCCGCTGTTTGTCCACGGAGCCCTCCAGACCCAGGCCCGGGAAACTCTGGACGTGCTCGGCGGCCCGCGGCGCGCGACCGAAGGCACGGGCAATAGGGTGCTCGGAGCGATTTTCCAACGCCGCGGCCAAGGCCAGGCACTGGTCGCTGTCGAGTGCCGCGAGCGGTCGAATGGCGCGCAACGCCAGGCGGCCTTCGGTCAGGGTCCCGGTCTTGTCGAAAATCACCGTGTCGATCTGGTTCAAGCCTTCCAGGACATGACCGCGAGTCAACAGCAGCCCGAGTTTGTGCAAGGTCCCGGTGGCGGCGGTCAAGGCGGTGGGCGTCGCCAGCGACAGCGCGCAAGGACAGGTCGCGACCAGCATCGCCAGGACGATCCAGAAAGCGCGGGATGCGTCCAAGTACCACCACAGCAGGCCGATGGTCGCTGCGGCGATCAAGGAAAACAGCAGGAACCATTGGGCGGCGCGGTCGGCGATTTCCGCCAGTCGTGGCTTTTCGGCCTGGGCTCGTTCCAGCAGCCGGACGATGGCTGACAGCCGGGTGTCATGGCCCAGCGCTTGCACTTCGACCGTCAGGGCGCCGTCGACATTCAGCGTACCTGCAGTGACCGCGTCGCCGGCCTGGCGGGGTTGCGGCAGGTATTCGCCGGTCAGCAGCGATTCATCGACGCTGGACTGCCCTTCCAGAATCCGGCCATCGGCGGGTAGGACCGCGCCGGGCTGGACCAATACCCGGTCGCCCGTGCGCAGTTCGCTGAGCAGGATGCGCTCGCTCTGGCCGTGATCATCCAGGCGCAGGCACGAGGCGGGCAGCAGGTTGACCAATTGCGCGGTGGCGGCGGCGGTGCGTTCCCGGGCCCGGCGTTCAAGGTAGCGGCCGGCGAGCAGGAACAGGGCAAACATGCCGACGGCATCGAAATACAACTCGCCGACGCCGGTAATGGACGTCCAGATCCCTGCGATGTAGGCGCTGCCGATGGCCAGGGACACCGAAACGTCCATGGTCAGGTGGCGGGTGCGCAGGTCGCGCATGGCGCCTTTGAAAAACGGCGCGCAGCTGTAAAAGACGATGGGCGTCGTCAGGAACAGCGCGACCCAGCGCAGGATGGTGTGCATCTCCGGGCTCAGGTCGATGTTGAATTCCGGCCAGGTGGCCATGGTCGCCATCATCGCCTGGAACCACAGCAACCCGGCCACGCCCAACTGGCGCAGGGCCAGGCGGTTCTGCGCGGCGAGCTGTTCGCTGGCCTGATCGGCCTGGTAGGGGTGCGCGGCGTAGCCGATCTGGCGCAGTTCGGCGAGTAATGTGCTCAGCGGCAACCGGGCATCGGCCCAGCGAACGTGCAGGCGATGGTTGGACAGGTTCAGCCGCGCCTCGGCCACGGCCGGCAAGGTGCGCAGGTGTTTTTCGATCAGCCAGCCGCAGGCCGCGCAACTGATGCCTTCCATGAGCAAGGTGGTTTCGGACAAGTCGCCTTCATGGCGGACGAACGATTGCTGCACGTCCGGGCGATCGTAAAGTGCTAGTTCGTCGGTCAACTGGACGGGCAAGGTCTCGGGGTTGGCCGACGCTTCACTGCGATGTTGGTAGTAACTTTCCAACCCGCCGGCGACGATCGCCTCGGCCACCGCCTGGCAGCCCGGGCAGCACAGCTCGCGGGTCTCGCCGAGGACAACGGCGGTGAAGCGGCTGCCGGGAGGAACGGGCAGGGCGCAGTGATAGCAGGGTTGTGGGGTGGTCATGGGTATCGCATGAAGGCCTTTGTGGAAGGAGCTTGCTACAAGTGAGGGCGCTTTTTGTGGCG
>NZ_JAOSHO010000514.1 GCF_025917275.1 Pseudomonas agronomica
CAGCGCCAGTTGCGGGCGGCCACCCTGGGTCAGCCAGCGCTCGCATTCCTCGCGGTTGCGCGCGGTCCACACCCGGCAACCCCAGCGAGTCAGCAGGCTGTCCATGCCAATCAGGATGCTGTCTTCGTTGTCCACGCACAGCACCTGCGCTCCGCTGGGCAAGTGACCGTTGGGCTCGACCACGACAGTGGGCGCCACGACTTGCGTGCTGGCCAGCGGTACGCTGACGCTGAACACACTGCCGCGCCCCGGCCAGGAGCGTACGCGCAATGTGTGGCCAAGCACGCGGCACAGCCCATCAGCGATCGCCAGGCCCAGTCCGAGGCCTTTTTCGGCGCGGGTCTGATGGCTGTCGAGGCGTTTGAACTCTTCGAAAATCACCTGCTGTTTGTCTTCGGCGATGCCCGGCCCTCGATCCCAGACCTCCAGGCACAACTCACCGTCTCGGCGGCGTACGCCCAGCAGCACCGGCCCCTTGGCGTAGCGGAAGGCGTTGGTGAGGAAGTTCTGCAGAACGCGCCGCAGCAACTTGATGTCGCTGTCGACCCGCAACCGCGAACCACGAACCCGGAATTTCAGGCCTTGCTCCTGGGCCAGCGCCGTGAATTCGGCGCCCAGGGTGTCGAACAAATCGTTGAGGGCGAACGGCTTGCGGTCGGGGTTGATCTTGCCGTTTTCCAGCCGGGAAATGTCCAGCAGGTCAGTGATCAGGTCCTCGGCTGAGCGCAATGAGCTGTCCAGATGCTGGACCAACTGCCGGGCCTCGCTCGGCAAGCCGTCGTGCTGGTGGGACAACGCGGCGGAGAACAGTCGCGCGGCGTTGAGCGGTTGCATCAGGTCATGGCTGACAGCGGCAAGGAAGCGGGTCTTGGATTGGTACGCGGATTCGGCCGTGCTCTTGGCTTCGGTCAGGGCCAGGTTCAGTTGCGACAGTTCGCGGGTGCGTTCGGCCACCCGTTGCTCCAGCCCTTCGTTGGCTTCGGTCAAGGCCTGGGCAGCTTCGCGGAACGCGGTGATGTCGGTGAAACTCATGACAAAACCGCCGCCGGGCATCGGGTTGCCGATCAGCTCGATCACCCGGCCGTTGGGGAATAACCGTTCCGAGGTGTGCGCGCGGCCCTGGCGCATCCAGTGCAGGCGCCGGGCGACATGGACTTCCGCCTCGCCCGGGCCACAGAGGCCGCGCTCGGCGTTGTAGCGGATGATGTCGGCGATCGGCCGACCGACGCTGATCAAGCCGTCGGGGTAGTTGAACAATTCCAGGTACCGGCGGTTCCACGCCACCAGCCGCAGGGACTGATCGACCACGCTGATGCCTTGGGTGATGTTTTCGATGGCGCCTTGCAGCAGGGCCCGGTTGAATTGCAGCACCTCGGACGCTTCGTCGGCGATCCGCACGACGTCTTCCAGTTGCATCTCCCGGCCTTCGATGGCCGCCTTCACCACCGCGCGCGTCGATGAGGCCCCCAGCACACCGGCCAACAGTCGCTCGGTGTGGGCGATCCATTCGCTGTCGGCGTTCTGGCTCGGATTGAAGCCTTTGCCTTGGCGATAGGCAAAGCGGATGAAACTCTGACGCGCCCGTTCTTCGCCGACGAAGCGGGCGGCAAGTTGCAACAGATCATCGATCTGCACCGCCAGCATGGAGCGTGGATTGGGTCGGGCGCTGATCTCTTGGCCAATGAAACGCCCGGCCTGCCAATGCTCCGACACGCGCGTGCGCGACAGGACCGAGACCCAGGCGAACAAAATGAAATTGCCGGCCAGGGACAGGACGACGCCTTGGGTCAACGGCGTGATCGGCAGGTTCAGTGGGTTGCCATGCAGCCAGGCCAGACCGGGGAAACTGCCCAGCGACCAGCCCAGGCTATGGGCGGCGATCGGCAGCACCAGGGTGTAGAACCAGAGGAATATGCCCATGGCGAGGCCGGCAAACACACCGCGCCGGTTTGCCTGTTTCCAGTACAGCGCGCCGAGCATGGCGGGCGCCAGTTGCGTCACGGCGGCGAAGGCGATCTGGCCGATGGTCGCCAGGCTCGCTGTCGAACCCAGCAATCGATAGCTGACGTAGGCCAGCAGGAGGATCACGACAATACTCACCCGGCGGACCGACAGCATCCATTGGCGGAACACTTCAAAGGGACGCTCGGCGTTGTTGCGGCGCAACAGCCAGGGCAGCAGCATGTCATTGGAGACCATGGTCGACAGCGCGACACTCGCGACGATCACCATGCCGGTGGCGGCCGAGGCGCCGCCGATGAAGGCCAGCACCGCCAGCGCCGGATGGGCCTGGGCCAGTGGCAGGCTGATGACGAACGAGTCCGGCAACACCGAGCTGGGCAACATCATTTGGCCGGCGAGGGCGATCGGCACGACGAACAGCGCCGCCAGGGCCAGGTAGGCGGGGAACACCCATTTGGCCAGGCGCAGGTCCTGGGGGTCGATGTTCTCGACCACGGTGACGTGAAACTGCCGCGGCAGGCAGATGATCGCCATCATCGCCACCCCGGTCTGCACCACCATGGATGGCCAGTTGATGGTTTCTTTCCAGTACTGCTCCAGTCGCGGCGCCAGCATTGCTTGGTTGAACAGGTCGTCGAAGCCGTCATAAAGGCCGAACGTGACGAACGCGCCGACCGCCAGGAAGGCGAACAGCTTGACCAGGGATTCAAAGGCAATCGCCAGCACCATGCCGCGGTGGTGCTCGGTGGCGTCGAGGTTGCGGGTGCCGAAGACGATCGTGAACAGTGCCAGGATCAGCGAGACGATCAACGCCGTGTCCTGCGCCCGGGTGCCCATGGCGTCGGCACCGGCACCGATCAACAGGTTCACCCCGAGCACGATGCCCTTGAGCTGCAAGGCAATGTAGGGCAGCACGCCGACCAGGCAGATCAGGGCTACCACCACCGCCAGGGATTGGGACTTGCCATAGCGGGCGGCGATGAAGTCGGCGATGGAGGTGATGTTCTCCTGCTTGCTGATCATCACCATCTTCTGCAGGACCCACGGCGCCAACACCATCAACAGGATCGGCCCGAGGTAGATCGGCAGGAAGGCCCAGAGTTGTTCGGCGGCCTGGCCCACTGCGCCAAAGAACGTCCAACTGGTGCAATACACCGCCAGCGACAGGCTATAGACCCACGCCCGCACGCGCGGCGGCAGCGGCGTGCTGCGTCGGTCGCCGTAGAAGGCGATGGCGAACATGATGGCCATATAGGCCAGGGCGACAACGGCGATCAGCCCGCTGGACAGCGACATGGAAACTCCCAGACAAATACGTCCGGGCTTGAGCCCGGCAAGACAGTCTCGCATGCCCGCTCGGGTTCGTCAGTGTCGACCAAGGTCGAGGCGTGGCGGGGTGTCGCGGGTGGGATTTTTTTATGCAGCGATGTTGCCGGCCTCATCGCGAGCAAGCTCGCTCCCAC
>NZ_JAOSHO010000515.1 GCF_025917275.1 Pseudomonas agronomica
ACCCATGTGGGTGAGTCATACCGGCGGAACCCTAAGCAGCCGTTACCGCAAAAATGGATATGTACCCGATCAACAAAATCCTGGCCCGCCGTCAGGCCGCCATCGCGAGCAGGCTCGCTCCCACATTGGAATTCGTATGCCTCAGGTGTTGTAGGGTTGGATCAACCCCGCAGCCATCACCAACTCTTCCATCGCCAGCAAATCCGGCACTTTCGCCACATGTTCGCCGACCTGCACCGCCGCCTGCTCCAGCCCGCACAGCGGCACGTCGACGTAGCTCAACTGGCTGTCGAGCTTGCAGGAACGTGGAATACCTTGGACCAGCAAGGCGATGAAGCGCAGTTCCGGGCGCCCGCCCAGGGCGTTGAGCACGACGATGCGGGCGCGCTCGCCGATGACGGTTTTCTGGCCGCACGCCGACTCGAAGCTCAGCAAGGGGATTTGTCGCTCGCGCCAGCCCACCCAGCCCAGGAACCACGGTGGCGTGTCCATATCGAAGGCGCTGCGCTGGTAGTCGATCAGCTCGGCCACCGCCACGTTGGGCAAGATCAGATGACGATCGGCCAATGGCAGCAACAGCCCGGTGAGGTGGCTGGTACGAGGGTGAAAGTCATGCATGGGTCTTGCTCCAGTAGGCGATGCTGTCGAGCAGCACCGATTCCTGGTACGGCTTGCCCAGGTAGTCATTGACGCCGATGGCCATGGCGCGGTCGCGGTGTTTCTGGCCGGTGCGGGAGGTGATCATGATGATCGGCAGATGCGCCAGGCGCGGGTCGTTGCGCACTTGCGTGGCGACTTCGAAGCCGTCCATGCGCGGCATCTCGATGTCGAGCAGCATCAGGTCCGGCGAGTGCTCGGCCAACAGGGCCATGGCGTCCACGCCATCCTTGGCGGTGAGGACGTGCATGCCATGGCGCTCCAGCAGCCGGCTGGTGACCTTGCGCACCGTCACGGAGTCGTCCACCACCAGCACCAGCAGCGGCCGTTGCGGTTCGCCCTCGCCTTCAGTCGGCACTTCGCGACGCGGTACCTGGTGGGGCAAGGCGCGGATCGGTGCCAGCAGGTCGAGAATCAGCACCACTCGCCCATCCCCCAGGATCGTCGCCCCGGACAGGCCGCGCACCGCTGAAAACTGCGGGCCAAGGCTCTTGACCACGATCTCCCGGGTACCGGTGGTGGCGTCGACCTGAACCGCGACATGCCGCTCATTGCATTGCACCAGCAGCACCGGCAAGGGTTGGCTCTGGCCCAGCAGTTTCGGGCGGGCACCGGTTTTCAGCAGCTCACCCAGGTAACACAGCTCGTAGCGCTGCCCGGCGTAGGTGTAGGTCGGCGGATCGAGCTGGTAATAGCCGTCCAGTTCTGCGGGCAACACCCGGACGATGCTCTCGATGGTGTTCAACGGAATGGCATATTGGTCTTCGTGGCACTGCACCATCAGCGCCCGATTGACCGCTACGGTGAACGGCAGGCGGATGCGAAAATGCACACCCTGCCCAGGCGTGGAGTCGATGGACATGCTCCCGCCCAGTTGCCGCACTTCCTCGTGGACCAC
Organism: Pseudomonas agronomica; assembly: GCF_025917275.1. Taxonomy (GTDB): domain Bacteria; phylum Pseudomonadota; class Gammaproteobacteria; order Pseudomonadales; family Pseudomonadaceae; genus Aquipseudomonas; species Aquipseudomonas agronomica. The sequence continues at coordinate 1,556 of NZ_JAOSHO010000515.1, forward strand.
GTCCATGCCCACGCCACGCCCGGAAATCTGGGTGATCTTTTGCGCCGTGGAAAAGCCTGGCTGGAGGATGAACTGCAACACGTCACGGTCACTGATGTCACTGTCGGGCGCCAGCAGGCCGCGCTTGATCGCCTTGCGCCGCACCGCGTCCAACGGCACTCCGGCGCCATCGTCCCGGATGTCGAAAATGATGTCGCCGCCCTCTCGCGATAAATCGAGGCTGATGCGCCCACGGGCCGGCTTGCCGGCGGCGATGCGCACGTCAGCCGGCTCCAGGCCATGGTCGACGGCGTTGCGCAGCATGTGTTCCAGAGGCGCGGCCATACGTTCGAGCACGTTGCGGTCCATCTCGCCCTCGGCATTGTCGACCACGAATTCGACGTCCTTGCCCAACTCCTGCGCCACTTGCCGGACGATGCGCTTGAGGCGCGGCAACATGCGCTCGAACGGCACCATGCGCGTACGCACCAGGCCTTCCTGCAGCTCGGTGTTGATGCGCCCTTGCTGTTGCAGCAGGTTTTCCGCGTCGTGGTTGCTGCGGTCGAGGGTTTCCTTGAGGTCGAGCAAGTCCGAGGCCGACTCGAACAATGCCCGGGACAATTGCTGCAGTTGCGAATGGCGGTCCATTTCCAGCGGATCAAACTCTTCGTAGCCCAGGCGCTCGGCATCCACTTGTTGACGACTGAGAATCCGTCCCTGGGTTTCGGTATCGAGGCGCCGCAATTGGTCGCGCATGCGCTCGATGGTGGTTTCCATCTCACCCAGCGCCACGCGCGCGTCATTGACCTGTTGTTCGATGCGACCTCGGAAAATCGAGGTTTCCCCGGCCAGGTTCACCAGGTCGTCGAGCAATTCGGCGGACACCTTGACCATGTCCGCGCCGTCGCTCGGCGTAGCGGGTTCGGGTCGCGCAGGCGGCGTTGGCGATGGGGCGATTGAAGGCGCGGCAGCGTCTTCTGACGCCTCGCTCACCTGCGGATGGTTGACCGCCTGGATCCGCGCAATCAGCCGGTCACCGGGCGGGCACGGCTGGCCGGCGCGAACGGCGTCGAGCATTTGTGCCAGGCGGTCATGGCCGCCCTGTACCAGCGTAAACAGCGCCGGGCTCGGTTGCAGCAGTCCTGTCGACAAGCCTTCATAGAGGTTTTCCAGCTCATGGGCCAGGTCGCCGATGGGCGCGATTTCGACCATTCGCGCGCCGCCCTTGAGGGTGTGCAAGTCGCGCAACAGGGTTTCCACGGCCTGGCGGTTCGCCGGATCCTCCTGCCAGCGCAGCAACGCCGCGCCGGAACTGTCGAGGATATCGAAGCCCTCTTCGAGGAATATTTCCAGGAGCTCGGGGTCATGGCCGGCCCCGTCACCTTGAGGGGACTTCGGCATCTCGATGGTATTGGGCTTGTCCTGGCGGAACCGGTGCAGGGCATCGATCAGCGCGACGGGATCGCCCAGCGGTTGTCCTTGCTGCAACTGCCCCAGCAGCAGATCGAGGCGCTCGTGGCTGTTGTTGAGTAGCTGCGCCAGTTCCTCGCTGTAGCTGTAGCGGCGATCCACCAGCCCTTCATAAAGGCTTTCCAGTTCCTGGGCCAGATCGCTCACCGGCCGGATATCGGCCATGCGCGCTCCGCCCTTGAGGGTATGCAAATCCCGCTGCAGCGATGACAGCGGCGCGCCGTTGTCCGGGTCCGCCAGCCAGCGCTGCAAGGCCTGGGCAGCGCTTTCAAGAATGTCCTGTGCTTCTTCGAGGAAGATCGAAGCGATGTCATCGTCCACCGAGGCATCGATGCTCGCGCCGTGTTCCATTTCAGCCGTCGCCTGGCCCAGCTCGCGAATACTCAGGGTGCGACTGCCGTCGCTGCGAATCAGTCCCG
>NZ_JAOSHO010000516.1 GCF_025917275.1 Pseudomonas agronomica
CCTCGCCACGGGGCCGTCGTTTTTCTTGAGTGAACTGCATTACCATAAAGCATTGTATTTTCAACAATACGAACCCACGCCAATTACGAAGAAACTCGACCTGTTTAATTGTTGTAAACACGCCTCGCACAGACACGTTTAAATACATTCCAAAATACGCCCTAAAGGCTACGAAACCTTGCGTCCTTACTTACGCATGCTTCAGAATCCGCCGGCTTGTGCGCTTCACCCCTGGCCTCTATCGTAGACCTGCCATTGCTCATCAGTGGTCGGGTTTAGTCGCCCGGATGGTTTTAGTAGGTGCATAAGCACCATTCAGTCAGGGCATTTCTATGTCTGCACTTGATGGTGGTTGTGCGCAGGGCGCCCTTGGGCGCGCCGGGCTTGCTAATTCCACCGGTCGACTAACCTGCGCACAGCCGCCACCCTTCTTTTAGTCGAGAACGGTTGCGGCCCTAGCTGAGGGAATTAGTTATGTTCAAGGTTACTCCCAACCCCCCGGATATCTATTCGGTACTCTACGACGACGCTTTCGACCCCGATAAGCTGAAAGAGGCGGCAGACCGCGCACTTAAGTTCTACCTCAACCCCGGGACGCCGAAAACGCAGATACGGCCCTACAAACCCGGCTCGATCTTCACAATCGACCCAGCGGTGGATGACGAAACGTTGCTCGTTGAGGCGTGCGAAAACCTGGCATCCGCCAATGTGCTGATCAGCGAACTCGCCGACATCACGGACGGCCCACGACGCCAGACGATGCTGGTGCTGCAGCGGGTCATCATGTTGGGGGAGTTAGCGGTCAATCGAGTACTGGATAACCACAAGCCTGGGTAGTTGCCAGGTCGTTGTGGGGGCGCCGCGAGCGCCCTCACAACAAACAAGCCAGCAAACGCTACAGCGTCTCTTGCTTATTCTGTTCAGCAACCCAAGAGCAACCGATCTCAAAATACCCCTAAAAAGCCCAAGCTACCCCTCCCTTCGACTCCTACAATCAGGTTGAATACGTAATGATCGAAACAGCGCCCACAGGAGCCCAGCATGACCGCAACCGTTCTGGTACTGGTTGAAACCGTCAACGAATACCTGCCGATCCTCGAGCGCCAGGGCTATCACCTGGAGTTGGCCCCCACGCCCGCCGAACGCAAGGCAGCGATTTTCGAACACGGCGACCGATTCAGCGCGGTGTTGACCCGTGGCCCCTTGGGCTTGACCGCCGAGGAAATGGCCGCCCTGCCCAACCTCAAGATCATCTGCGTGATCGGCGCCGGTTATGAACAAGTGGACCTGCAAGCCGCCAGCGACCGAGGCATCGTCGTCACCAACGGTGCCGGGGTCAACGCTTCGTCGGTGGCCGACCATGCCATGGCATTGTTGCTGGCACTGGTGCGCGATGTGCCTCGATCCGATGCCGCCCTGCGCCGGGGCGAATGGCCGCGAAGCACGCGCCCTTCCCTCGCCGGCAAGCACCTGGGCGTGCTGGGACTCGGCGCCGTGGGCATGGCGATTGCCAAGCGGGCCGCCCTAGGTTTCGACATGAACGTCAGCTACCACAATCGCCGCGTGCGCACCGACGTGCCCTACACCTTCTGCGCCACGCCCACGGAACTGGCGCGAGTTTCCGATTTCTTGATCGTTGCGACGCCTGGCGGCCTGGATACCCGGCAACTGATCAACAAACAGGCCCTCGATGCGCTGGGACCCAACGGCTTCCTGGTGAATATCGCCCGGGGCAGCGTGGTCGCCACCGCCGACCTGATCAGTGCCCTTGAACATCGGCGAATTGCCGGGGCTGCGCTGGACGTATTCGACCATGAGCCCGAAGTACCCGACGCCCTCAAGCATTTGCCCAACGTCGTGCTGACACCTCACGTGGCCGGGCTGTCGCCGGAAGCGACACGCGCCATGGTGGAGCTGGTCGGCGATAACCTGAACGCGTTCTTTTCCGGCAAGCCGGTGCTGACGCCGGTGGAGCTGCCCGACGCGCAGCATTTAAAGCACCCCGAGTAACGTCCACAGCCGTCGGGACTCGGCATCGGCACTGATCAGTTCACCCAGCAATTCGCTCAGCGGCTTGTTGCCCCACTCCACACCGCGCCGGATCAGATAGGGCACGGGGCTGTGGGGTTCGGTGCGCGCCAGGTAACCAGCGATGACCAGCAGCTGTCGATAGGCCTCTTCACGATTGGCCGGTTCCTGGAAGACCTGGGCAGGTGCCACCGTCGGCTGGGAGGTCGGCGTCGTTGCCACCGTAGGCGTTTGCGCGGGCACGACGGCGGGTTGCTGTGGATGCATCGCGATGAACTCCTCTATCAATGCCAACATGGCTTGCATCACGTCCTGCAAGGATTTGTAGCCCGGGGCCAGGTTGCCCAGGTACGCGTCGCTCCAGGCTTCGAGTCGTTGCAGATGCTGCAGGCTTAACATCAGGCTGCCCTGGCGATGCAACCAGAAGGACAAGGGAGTGCCGCGAATCAGTTCGCTGAGTTTCTTTTGTTCGTTGCGCGCGGCCTCCGCCGAGGCCTTGGCATTCTTGCTGTCGTTGCCCAGCACTTGCTGGCGCTGCAGGCGCTGCCAATCGTCCAGGCTGAAACCCGCGAAGGCTGGGTCACGGCCATCAAGCAATGGCACCCGCGTCAGCAGCACTTCGCTGTAGCGACGAGCCAGCCACTCCAGCGGAATCACCCGCCACGATTGATCGCTGTCCTCAGCAAGGGGATGCAGGTGTTCCGGATAGCGTTCACATAGCCCCGCCACCAGCGCCAGGCTGCCGGGCAAACCCTCTAGCCCGGCCAGGTGAAGCCAGGCCTCCCCCAGCCAGGCGCTGATCATCAGGTCCTTGCTGCGCTCAAGTAGCAACGTGGTCGCGAGCCGCTCCAGATCCGGCCAAAGCGCGCGCTTGATCGAAGACTGCCACACGCCAGTGGGCAGGCTGGTGTCGTCCTCCCGGCGCAACTCGCGCAGTTGGTCGTACTCCGTTTCGTAGCGCAGGTCCTGGCCGCAGGGCGACTCGACGCTGATCGGCTCGAGCAGTTGGCTGACCAATTCGGGCAAAGGGGTTATCGGCAAACTCACAGGCCCTCCTCACGGGTAGCAATGGCAGGCCTCGACGCAGGCGCCAGGAAAGGCGAACGGGGCGCCTGCGTCGGCAGTGGCGGGATCGACAGCGGCAATTTGGAACCCTGGCTCATCAACGACAGGCGCACGAACATCAAGGTCTGCTGCGCGGTGCGGGCCTGGGTCTGGGCGGTCACCGGCAGTTGCACCGCCAGGGGGAAATCGGTGTAGTCGACATTCGGCTGGCGTTGAGCCGAGCCCAGCGAACGCATCAGGCGCAACAATGACCATGGCCCCTGGTATTCCCAGCCGGCTTCGAGGTCGCGCACCACCAGGTTCGGTTGCAACGGGTCGTTGGCC
>NZ_JAOSHO010000517.1 GCF_025917275.1 Pseudomonas agronomica
CCCACAGGTGCCAACGGTTATTCGCCGATAGCAGCTTTGTAGCCGGAAGCGTCGAGCAGTTGGTCCAACTCGGCCTTGTCGCTTGGCTTGAGCTTGAAGATCCACGCCCCATACGGATCGGAGTTCAACAGCTCGGGCGAGCCGCCCAACTCTTCGTTGATTGCAATCACTTCACCAGCAATCGGGGAATAGATATCGGAAGCGGCCTTGACCGACTCCACCACACCGGCTTGATCGCCCGCAGCAAAAACCTTACCGACCTCAGTCAACTCGACAAACACCACATCGCCCAGGGCTTCCTGCGCATGATCACTGATGCCCACGGTGACAGTACCGTCGGCTTCCAGGCGCGCCCACTCATGGCTTTCGGCAAAACGCAGTTCGGCAGGGATATCACTCATATTCTGTGTCCTCAAGAGAAGTGTCAGCGGCCGGCGGCCCGCCGTAAAAAGGTTAAATCAGGGTTTTGCCATGGCGGACGAAGGTCGGCTTGACCACCCGTACCGGGTACCACTTGCCACGAATTTCCACCTCGGCACGATCGGCGGTAGCCATCGGGACACGTGCCAAGGCAATCGACTTGCTAAGCGTAGGAGAAAAACTACCACTGGTGATCTCTCCTTCGCCAACCTCTGCGATACGAACCACTTGATGGGCACGCAAGACGCCGCGTTCTTCAAGCACCAACCCCACCAATTTGTGCTGTACGCCCGCAGCGAGTTCGGCTTCCAGCGCCTGGCGGCCGATGAATTGGCGACTCGCCGGTTCCCAGGCGATGCTCCAGGCCATGTTCGAAGCCAAGGGCGAAACATCCTGGTGGATATCCTGGCCATAGAGGTTCATGCCGGCTTCCAGGCGCAGGGTGTCGCGGGCGCCGAGGCCAATGGGTGAGATACCGGCGCCCACCAGGTCATTGAAAAAGCTTGGGGCTTCATGGGCCGGAAGGACAATTTCCAAACCGTCTTCTCCGGTATAGCCGGTACGGGCGATGAACCAGTCACCGTCGGCGCGACCTTCGAAGGGCTTGAGTTGCTGGAGCAATTGGCCGCGAGATTGCGTGACCAGCTCAGCGATCTTATGCCGGGCGTGAGGGCCCTGGATCGCCAACATCGCCAGTTCGGGACGCTCATGCAATTGCGCGTCGTAATCGCCGAGCTGCGCCTGCATCCAGGCCAGGTCCTGATCGCGGGTCGAAGCGTTGAACACCAACCGATAGCCGTCCTCGACCCGGTAGATGATCATGTCATCGACAATGCCGCCATGCTCATTGAGCATGGCGCTGTACAGCGCACGGCCCGCATCCTGCAAGCGATCGACATCGTTGGCCAGCAGGCGCTGCAACCAGGCTTTGGCCTGGGGACCGGCAACGTCGATCACGGTCATGTGGGATACGTCGAACACACCGCAATCGCGACGCACCTGATGGTGCTCTTCGACTTGCGAGCCGTAGTGCAAAGGCATATCCCAACCGCCAAAATCGACCATCTTCGCGCCTAGGGCGAGATGAAGGTCATACAGAGGCGTACGCTGTCCCATGGGTTTCTCCTTCCGGGCTTGGCGAAGGTGCGGACGGGCACTGCACAGCATGAGCATCTGAAAAGAAGAGTTTTCTGACGCTCCCAGCTACCCGGTCCGACAGACGGACCGCACCGAATGCCGCGCATTGTATCCGCATGATGTAGGACTGGCACCTAGGAGGACGCTCAATAATTAAGATCGCCTGCTAGGGGTTTCGATGGGCCGAACGTCGTATCAATCCGATGACCGGTAACAGCCCTACCAGCACCAGCGTCAACGCCGGCAGCGCTGCCCTGGCCCATTCTCCCTCACTGGTCATTTCAAAGATCCGCACTGCCAGGGTGTCCCAACCGAACGGGCGCATCAGCAAGGTCGCGGGCATTTCCTTGAGCACATCGACGAATACCAATAGCGCCGCGCTCAGGGTGCCCGGCAGCAGCAACGGCAGATACACCCTGAAAAACAATCGTGGCCCACTGACCCCGAGGCTTCGGGCAGCTTCAGGCAAGGAAGGACGTATTCGCGCCAGGCTGCTTTCCAACGGACCGTAGGCCACCGCCAGGAAACGCACGAGGTAGGCCAGTAACAACGCCGACAGGCTGCCGAGCAGCAACGGTTTGCCCGCACCGCCAAGCAGGCTCGACAGCGGAATGACCAGTTCACGGTCCAGATAGCTGAACGCGAGCATGATCGAGACCGCCAGCACCGAGCCCGGCAAGGCATAGCCCAGGTTCGCCAGGCCGACACCGGCCCTGATGGGACGAGTCGGCGACAATCGTCGGGCAAAGGCCAGCAGCAAGGCGACGCATACAGTAACCAGCGCAGCCAAGCCGCCCAGATAAAGGGTGTGGACGATCAGCCCGGCATAACGCTCGTCCAGGTCGAAACGACCGCGTTGCCAGAACCACACCATCAGTTGCAGCACCGGGATGACAAAAGCGCAGGCAAACACCAGGAAACACCAACCGCTGGCCGCTACCGCCTTGAGCCCACGCAGAGGGTATAGCGCCTTGACCCGAGGTCGCTCGTTGCCGGCTCGCTGGGCACCCCGGGCTCGGCGCTCACCGTAGAGCACTACCATCACCGCCAACAGCAGGAGACTGGCCAATTGGGCCGCGCTGGAGAGGCTGAAAAAGCCATACCAGGTCTTGTAGATCGCCGTGGTGAACGTGTCGAAATTGAACACCGATACCGCGCCGAAGTCCGCCAGGGTTTCCATCAAGGCCAGCGCTACGCCCGCGCCGATTGCCGGCCGCGCCATCGGCAACGCCACGCGCCAGAACGCTTGCCATGGCGACTGCCCCAGCGCCCGGGCCGCTTCCATCAGTCCTTTGCCCTGGGCCAGGAAAGCACTTCGGGCGAGCAGATAGACATAGGGATAAAAAACCAGGACCAGGACCAGGATCACCCCGCCGGTGGAACGTACCCGGGGCAGGCGCAGGCCGCTGCCGAACCATTCACGCAGCAGCGTCTGTACGGGGCCGGCAAAATCCAGCAGGCCAACGAATACGAATGCCAGGACATAGGCAGGGATCGCGAACGGCAGCATCAACGCCCAGTCGAGCCAGCGCCGACCGGGAAACTCGCAAAGACTGGTGAGCCAGGCCAGGCTGACGCCCAACAGCGTTACGCCGACGCCCACGCCAAGGATTAGCGTCAAGGTATTGCCCAGCAGGCGCGGCATCTGGGTTTCCCACAAGTGGGACCAAATCTGCTGATCGACGCTCTGCCAGGACAACAGCAGCACGCTCAACGGCAGCAGGACCAACGCAGCGACGGCGAAGACCAGGGGATACCAGCGGCGTTGGGCGGGGTGGGCCAAGGAAAACTCTCGTTAAACAAACAGTGACGTGGCGAGGGCGCTTGCCCCCATTGGCTTTTGTAGGAGCTGGCGAAGCC
>NZ_JAOSHO010000518.1 GCF_025917275.1 Pseudomonas agronomica
CTGGCCAGCCTCAAGGTCGCGGTGCTGACCACCGTCTGCGCTGTCGCCCTCGGCCTGCCTACTGCGTTTGCCCTGGTGCGTGGGCGTTTCCCGGGTCGGGAAATGCTCTACGGCCTGTTCACCCTGCCAATGATCGTGCCGCTGGTGATCATCGCGGTGGCGGTGTACGCGCTGTTCCTCAAGCTCGGCTACACCGGGACGATGTTCGCCTTTGTGGTCAGCCACGTCATCGTCGCGCTGCCGTTCACCATCATCTCGATCATCAACTCGCTCAAGCTGTTCGACCAATCCATCGAGGACGCGGCGGTGATCTGCGGTGCTTCGCGCCTGCAAGCGGTGTTCAAGGTGACGTTCCCGGCGATTCGCCCGGGGATGGTCGCCGGGGCGCTGTTCGCGTTCCTGGTGTCGTGGGACGAGGTGGTGCTGAGCGTGATGATGGCCAGTCCGACCCTGCAAACCTTGCCCGTCAAGATGTGGACCACCCTGCGCCAGGACCTGACGCCTGTGATCGCCGTCGCTTCGACGCTGCTGATCGGCCTCTCGGTGTTGGTGATGGTGATCGCCGCCGCCCTGCGCCGGCGCAACGAAATCAGCGCCTGAGCGCCTAGGAGAACACGATGAGTGCCGTCAAAGACCCCGCACAGCAGAACAACAAGACCCTGGTCAGCCTGCGCAACTTGAACAAGCACTACGGCGATTTCGCCGCCGTGGACGATATTTCCCTGGAGATCCAGGACGGCGAGTTCCTGACCTTCCTCGGCTCCAGCGGCTCGGGCAAGAGCACCACCCTGTCGATGCTCGCCGGGTTCGAGACCCCCAGCAGCGGCGAAATCCTGGTGGACGGCAAGTCCCTGGTCAACGTGCCGCCGCACAAGCGCGACATTGGCATGGTGTTCCAGCGCTACTCGCTGTTCCCCCACCTGTCGGTGCGCGACAACATCGCCTTCCCCCTGGCGATCCGCAAACTGGCGGCGGCTGAACGTGATCGCCGCGTCGATGCGATGCTCAAACTGGTCCAGTTGGAACAGTTCGCCCATCGCCGTCCTTCGCAGCTGTCCGGCGGCCAGCAACAGCGCGTGGCGATTGCCCGGGCGCTGGTCTACGAGCCACGCATCCTGTTGATGGACGAACCCCTCGGCGCGCTGGATAAGAAGCTCCGCGAAGACTTGCAAGACGAGTTGCGCCAACTGCACCGGCGCCTGGGCATCACCATCGTCTACGTCACCCATGACCAGGAAGAAGCCATGCGCCTGTCCCAGCGCATCGCGATTTTCAGCCACGGCAAGATCGTCGGCCTGGGCAGCGGCTATGACCTCTACCAGAACCCGCCGAATGCCTTTGTCGCCTCGTTCCTGGGCAATTCCAACTTCCTCAAGCTCAAGGCCCAGGGCAATGCGGCGGCGACGTTCGAAGGCCAATCGCTGTCGATCCGCCTGACCACCGGCCTGCAAGCCGACCAGGATGTGTTGCTGATGGTGCGCCCGGAAAAAGCCTTGGCCCTGAGCGTCGAACAAACCAGCCAGGACACTCTGCCGGCCGGTTGGAACGAAGTCGCGGCCAAGGTCGTGGAAGTGCTGTTCCTTGGCGAGAGCCAGACCTGCAGTGTGGTGACGTCCGGTGGCACAGCCATGACCGTCAAGGCGCTGTCCGCCGCCGGCATGCCGCTCAAGGCTGGCGACCCGGTGCGCGTGCGCTGGGCCACTGCCGATGCCTGCGTCTACACCCAATGGGCCGAGAGCGACCTGAACAAGGCCGCCGGCGCTCACTGACGAACAACCGCGTCATAACCGCCTGCGGGCGAGGATTGCGAAAATGATCGATGCCAACGTTTACAAACAGGTCATGGGCTCGTTCCCGTCCGGCGTGACGGTGATCACCACCCTCGACGATGACGGACAGATCGTCGGCCTGACCGCCAGCGCCTTCAGCTCGTTGTCGATGGAGCCGGCCCTGGTGCTGTTCTGCCCCAACTACAGCTCCGATTCCTACCCGGTGCTGATCAAGAACAAGCGCTTCGCCATCCACCTGTTGTCCGGCGGCCAGCAGAACGAAGCCTATGCCTTCGCCCGCAAAGGCAAGGACAAGGCCCAGGGCATCGATTGGACCCTGAGCGAACTGGGCAACCCGCTGCTGGGCAACGCTACCGCCATCATCGAATGCGAACTGTGGCGCGAATACGAAGGCGGTGACCACGCCATCATGGTCGGCGCGGTGAAGAACCTGATCGTGCCGCAACACACACCGGGCCCCCTGGTTTATTGCCACGGCAAGATGGGCGCCCTGCCCGTCCTCGCCTGAACCGATCGTCAACAAGACAAGAAGAGAAAGCGCCATGAAATTTTCTTTGTTCGTACACATGGAGCGCTGGGACGAAAGCGTCAGCCATCGCCAGTTGTTCGAAGACCTGAGCGAGCTGACCCTGATGGCCGAGGCCGGCGGTTTCAGCACCGTGTGGATCGGCGAACACCACGCAATGGAATACACCATTTCGCCAAGCCCGATGCCACTGCTGGCGTACCTGGCCGGCAAGACCACCACCATTCACCTCGGCGCCGGCACCATCATCGCGCCGTTCTGGCACCCGCTGCGGGTGGCTGGCGAATGCGCGTTGCTGGATGTGATCAGCAACGGCCGCATGGAAGTCGGCCTGGCCCGGGGCGCCTATCAGGTGGAGTTCGACCGCATGGCCGGCGGCATGCCCGCCTCCTCCGGCGGCCAGGCCTTGCGGGAAATGGTCCCGGTGGTGCGCGCCTTGTGGCAGGGTGATTACGCCCACGACGGCGAAATCTGGAAATTCCCCACCTCCACCAGCGTGCCGAAGCCAATCCGCAAGCCCCATCCGCCGATGTGGATCGCCGCCCGCGACCCCGACTCCCATAACTTCGCCGTCGCCAACGGTTGCAACGTGATGGTCACGCCGTTGATGAAGGGCGACGAGGAAGTCCTCGACCTGAAGAACAAATTCCAGGCCGCCCTGGACAACAACCCCGACGTGCCGCGCCCGCAACTGATGGTGCTGCGCCACACCCACGTGCATGCCGTGGACGATCCCGAAGGCTGGAAAGTCGGTGCCCAGGCCATCTCGAAGTTCTACCGCACCTTCGATGCCTGGTTCGGCAACAAGCAGGCACCGGTCAACGGCTTCCTGGCGCCGAGCCCGGAAGAGAAGTTCGCCGAGCGCCCGGAATTCCAACTGGAGAACATCCGCAAGAACACCATGATCGGCACCCCGCAGCAGATCATTGAGCGGATCAAGTATTACCAGGAACTGGGCGTGGACGAGTTCAGCTTCTGGTGCGACAACAGCCTGTCCCATGCCGAGAAGAAGAAATCCCTGGAATTGTTTATCCAGCAGGTTGTCCCGGCGTTTCGTTGATCTTGTGGGAGCGAGCTTGCTCGCTCCCACAG
>NZ_JAOSHO010000519.1 GCF_025917275.1 Pseudomonas agronomica
GGCGTGGGTGTGGTGCAGATGTGCTACAACACCCAGAACCTGGTGGGCACCGGTTGCTACGAGCGCGACGGCGGCCTGTCGGGCTTCGGCCGCGAGATCGTCGCCGAGATGAACCGCGTCGGCATCATGTGCGACCTGTCCCACGTCGGTTCCAAGACCTCCGAGGAAGTCATCCTCGAATCGAAGAAACCGGTTTGCTACTCCCACTGCCTGCCGTCCGGCCTGAAGGAACACCCGCGCAACAAATCCGATGAAGAGCTGAAGTTCATCGCCGATCACGGCGGTTTCGTCGGCGTGACCATGTTCGCGCCGTTCCTGGCCAAGGGCATCGATTCGACCATCGACGACTACGCCGAAGCCATTGAATACACCATGAACATCGTCGGCGAGGACGCCATCGGCATCGGCACCGACTTCACCCAGGGCCACGGCCAGGATTTCTTCGAGATGCTGACCCACGACAAGGGCTACGCCCGTCGCCTGACCAGCTTCGGCAAGATCATCAACCCCCTGGGCATCCGCACCGTGGGCGAGTTCCCGAACCTCACCGAAACGCTGCTCAAGCGCGGTCACCCGGAGCGGGTGGTGCGCAAGATCATGGGTGAAAACTGGGTGAACGTTCTTAAAGACGTCTGGGGCGAATAACCCGCTGCGTCGCTGAATCCTTTACCTGCGGCCACTCGCGCCGCAGGCACATCACGAATTTCCGGAGTCAAGTTTTCATGGCCAAGATCGCCCCGCAACTGCCTATCGAAGTCGACAGCGAAACCGGTGTCTGGACCTCCGACGCCCTGCCGATGCTGTACGTGCCGCGTCACTTCTTCGTCAACAATCACATGGGCATCGAGGAAGTGCTGGGTGCCGACGCCTATGCCGAGATTCTCTACAAGGCCGGCTACAAATCCGCCTGGCACTGGTGTGAAAAAGAAGCCGAGTGCCACGGCCTGGAAGGCGTCGCGGTGTTCGAGCACTACATGAAGCGCCTGTCGCAACGCGGCTGGGGCCTGTTCAAGATCCAGGACATCGACCTGGACAAAGGCACCGCCAGCGTCAAGCTCGAGCACTCGGCGTTCGTCTACGTGTATGGCAAGGTCGGGCGCAAGGTCGACTACATGTTCACCGGCTGGTTCGCCGGCGCCATGGACCAGATCCTGGCCGCGCGTGGCAGCTCGATCCGCACCGTGGCCGAGCAGGTCTACGGCGGTTCCGAAGAAGGCCACGACGACGGCCTGTTCATCGTCAAGCCGTTGTAAGTCGAGGATCGCGCCATGGCTTTTGAAGCAATGTTCCAGCCGATCCAGATCGGCAAGCTGACCATCCGCAACCGCGTGCTCAGCACCGCGCACGCCGAGGTCTACGCCACCGACGGCGGTATGACCACCGACCGGTACGTGAAGTATTACGAAGAGAAGGCCAAGGGCGGCATCGGCCTAGCGATCTGCGGCGGCTCTTCGGTGGTCGCCATCGACAGCCCGCAGGAATGGTGGAGCTCGGTGAACCTGTCCACCGACCGCATCATCCCGCACTTCCAGAACCTGGCCGACGCCATGCACAAGCATGGCGCCAAGATCATGATCCAGATTACCCACATGGGCCGTCGCTCGCGCTGGGACGGCTTCAACTGGCCGACCCTGATGTCGCCGTCTGGCGTGCGTGAGCCGGTGCACCGTGCGACCTGCAAGACCATCGAGCCGGAAGAAATCTGGCGGGTGATCGGCAACTACGCCCAGGCCGCGCGCCGGGCCAAGGCCGGTGGCCTGGACGGCGTCGAGCTGTCCGCCGTGCATCAGCACATGATCGACCAGTTCTGGAGCCCGCGGGTCAACAAGCGGACCGACGAATGGGGCGGCAGCTTCGAAGGCCGCATGAAGTTCGGCCTGGAAGTGCTGAAGGCCGTGCGCGCCGAAGTGGGCGACGATTTCTGCGTGGGCATGCGCCTGTGCGGCGACGAGTTCCACCCGGACGGCTTGTCCCACGAGGACATGAAGCAGATCGCCAAGTACTACGATGACACCGGCATGCTCGATTTCATCGGCGTCGTGGGGTCGGGTTGCGACACCCACAACACCCTGGCCAACGTCATCCCGAACATGAGTTATCCACCGGAGCCGTTCCTGCACCTGGCCGCCGGTATCAAGGAAGTGGTCAAGGTCCCGGTGCTGCACGCGCAGAACATCAAGGACCCGAACCAGGCCACGCGGATCCTGGAGGGCGGTTACGTCGACATGGTCGGCATGACCCGTGCCCACATCGCCGACCCGCACCTGATCGCCAAGATCAAGATGGGCCAGATCGACCAGATCAAGCAGTGCGTCGGCGCCAACTACTGCATCGACCGCCAGTACCAGGGCCTGGACGTGCTGTGCATCCAGAACGCCGCGACCTCCCGTGAATACATGGGCGTGCCGCACATCATCGAGAAATCCACCGGGCCCAAGCGCAAAGTCGTTGTCGTCGGTGCCGGCCCGGCCGGGATGGAAGCGGCGCGCGTGGCCGCCGAACGTGGCCATGACGTGACCCTGTTCGAGAAGAAGGAATTCATCGGCGGGCAGATCACCACCGCCTCGAAAGCCCCGCAACGGGACCAGATCGCCGGTATCACCCGCTGGTTCCAACTGGAGCTGGCGCGCTTGAAAGTCGACCTGCGCCTGGGCGTGGCGGCTGACGCGCCGACCATCATGGACCTGCGTCCGGACGTGGTAGTGCTGGCCGTTGGCGGGCACCCGAACCTTGAGCAGAACGAACACTGGGGCGCCGCCGAAGGGCTGGTGGTCAGCAGTTGGGACGTACTCGACGGCAAGGTCGCGCCGGGCAAGAACGTGCTGGTCTACGACACCATTTGCGAGTTCACCGGCATGTCGGTGGCCGACTTCCTCGCCGACAAGGGCAGCCAGGTCGAGATCGTCACCGACGACATCAAGCCGGGCGTGGCCATTGGCGGGACTTCGTTCCCGACCTACTACCGCAGCATGTACCCCAAGGAAGTGATCATGACCGGGGACATGATGCTGGAGAAGGTCTACCGCGAAGGCGACAAGCTGGTGGCGGTGCTGGAGAACGAATACACCGGCGCCAAGGAAGAGCGCGTGGTCGACCAGGTGGTGGTGGAAAACGGCGTGCGGCCGGACGAAGAAATCTACTACGCGCTCAAGGAAGGTTCGCGCAACAAGGGCCAGATCGACGTCGAAGCCCTGTTCGCGATCAAGCCCCAGCCGTGCCTGGAGCAGAGCGGCGACGGTTACCTGCTGTTCCGCATCGGCGACTGCGTGGCCCAGCGTAATACCCACGCCGCCATCTATGACGCCCTGCGGTTGTGCAAGGATTTCTAACGGCTTGCACATGATCCTGTGGGAGCGAGCTTGCTCGC
>NZ_JAOSHO010000052.1 GCF_025917275.1 Pseudomonas agronomica
GCTCGGCACCGACGGCGACAGCGTGACGTTGCCCCAGTCGTCGTAGACGCGCTTGGGCGGCGTGTACACCAAGGTGGTTTTCGAGCCGCGACCGGCGTTGATATCCCCGGTCGCCGACCAGGCGAGAATGTCGCCGCCGAAGGTGGTCATGATCCGGCTTTGTCCCAGCAACACGCTGCCGTTGCTGAACAACTGGATGTCACCGGTGCCTTGGGTGATGACCCCGGCACTGGACGGCGGGGCCTCGCCTTCGATACCGAACACCTGCTGCCCGCCGGGCGTCAACATCTGGATATCGCCGCCGAAGTTGGTGTGCACCCCGGCGCCGCCGAACATCGTGATGTCGCCCTGGTAAGCCAAGGCGTTGCCGGCCACGTCATGGGTGGGAAACAGCGCGGCGATGGCGTTGCGACCGCGCAGGTAGCTGCCGGAACGCGGACTGCTGGCATCGTTGTACTCGCGGCCACCGGCACGCAGTTCAGCGAAGTACACCTGGCGGGCAAACACCCGTTGTTGTTCGGACGGCAACGCGGCGAAATAGGCCTGTGCCTGCTCGCTATCGCCGTCGAAGCCATACCGCAATGCCAGCCACGCCGCCAGCTCGACCTCATAAGTCTTCGCCACCTTGCCCGGTTGTTGGGCCAGGCCGGCACCGGCGTCCGCCAGGTTGGCCGGGTCCAGGTATTGCCGCACGAAGCCCAGGTAATCCGGGCCCGCAGCGCCCACGCCGGCCTGCATCACAATGCTTGCGCCGGGGCGATTGTCACCGGCTTTCACCGGACCGAGGCTGGTCACGGCGGCCTGGTCTTCCATCAGGATGTTGCGCCCGGCGCTGATCTCCAGCGTACCGGGGCCGGCGACATTGAAGGTGCTGTAGAGAATGTCGCGGCCGGCGGAGACAACGGAGATGTCGGTGGGGTCATCGTGGACGAACAGGTTGCCGGTGCTTCTCGCATCGCCAGGAAGCTGGGGCACGGCATTGTTGCTGAGCTGTCCGCTGTTGACGATGTCGCGACCCGCCATGATCCAGGCCGGCCGAGCGGCTTCGTACCAGATATCACCCTCATAGGGTTGAACGGAAAAGGACAGGATCTCCCCCGTGCGCAGCCCCACGATATCGCCATTCACTGCGTAGAAGCGTGTCGGCTGGTCGGCGCCACGATAGCTGCCTTCGGTGCCGGAGCCGCCGAAAGCGAACAGCGATCCCGTGCCATTCGTGCCGGTGTGCAGACCGAGACTGTCCATGTAGCTGAAGCCCGGATGCGCCACCGTCGCCAGGTTCGCCTGAGGGGCATTGGTCGGAGAGATGGCGTAGCCTCCCGCGTAGATCGAATCGGCGGCCAGGAACTCCAACTGAGCCTGCGCACCCGGGGCCAGTACCAGCGAATACGGAACGATCGGCAACACCGAACCTCCCGTCCAGGTCCCGGACGGCCCGTAGTAAAGGCTTCCGTTGGCGGCAGTGGCTCGCAGGATGGACGGATAGACGAAACGACCGTCGGTGGGTGCCGAGTCGCCGGACGCGGGAGCGGAACTGCCTATCGCAACCTCGCCGACTTGGGTGGACGGCGTCAGGTTGCCACCCGCCGCCAGCAGATCGATGGCGGTGTGATCGGTCCACAGGCTGAACCACGAGGATCCCGCTCCCTTTCCAGCGCCCCCCAGGTCTACGAGTTGCGAGCCTTGCGAGAGCAGGCGCCCGGCATCGGCGGCGGCGCCCAGTACCAGATCACCGCGGGCGTCCAGGGTTACGGTGGCGTCCCCCGGCACCACGATCATGCCTCCGGTGGCACTGGCCGTGGTGGATTGGAATGGATCGTAGGCTCGGGTTTCCCGCGTGTCCTGCCACAGCGCATGGGGACCACTGACCAATTCGATACCGCCAAAAGAACCGGCATGGGCCCTGACCGTACCGCGCAGGTTGATCAGGCTGCCGTTCAATGCGTGACGCTGGATGACCGGCCCGGCGGAGCCCTCCAATGCTCGTGCATTCAACGATGGGTTGAGCCCCCCACCGACGCGCAGGTTCAGGTCACCGCCGCCGGTCATCTGCAATTTTCCATCGACCATGCGCCCGGTCGAACCCACCGCCAGCACCAAGCCTTGGCTGCGCGTAGCGAACTGCTCGCCGGTATCACCACGGGGCATCAGCATGCCGGCATCGCCCGCCACGTCCACGGCCAGGTTGCCGCCGCCCAAGGTACCCAGGCCCGTGAAGCCGACCAGCGCCATGTTCTGGTCCTCCGCCACGAAGGTGCCGAAGTTGATCCACCAGGCCGTGGGGGTGGTGCCGTCGACGCCACCGCCCTGGCGCCACAGCCAGTTGCCGACGCTGGAGCTCGCATTCTGCCCGGTCCGGCTGATGACGTCGCCGGTCAAGTCTGCACCGACGGTCAATGAAAGGTTGCCGCCCTGGTCGGGATACCAGGCGCGATAGAGGCTGCTCGGGCCGCCGTCTACCAAGGATTCATAATCACCGGCCCCCCACGGCAGCACCCGGTCCGTCAGTTGGTCGGTCTTGGAATCTTTCCAGACCCCTCGTGCCGGGTTGTAGGCTGCCGATTGCGCCTGGGTCAGGGTCGAAGTACCCGCCGTGTAGATGCCGAACAGCGATTGCAGGTTCAGGTCGCCAGCGCTGATCAGGTCCAGGTCGCCGGTACCGGTGCGCAGCACGCTGAAGCTGCTGGCCTCGGGTTTGTAGGCGTATTGGTACTCCGCCTCGGACAACTTCGCCAGGCAGGCATCGGAGGACGCGCAAAGCATGTCCACGGTCTGACCCAACTCAGCCGCCAGTTCGCTCGCCGAACGTCCTTCATAAGCCGGATTGCCCAGGGCGCCGGCACCGTTAGCGGTGATGAACAGAGGGCTGTTAGTACACATCGGCCCGATGGCACAGAGATCCTCCAGAGTCATGCCGAATTGGAACGCAATCGCTGCCGCTGGCAAACCTGTATAGCTGAGATCGCCAAAAAACATCATCGAAAAATCCGTAGTCGTCACCACTGGATCGCTCGTCGAGCCTGGAACCGGTGCTCCTCCCCCGGTCTGAACGCGGGTACCCTGCATTGCATAATGGGTGTCCGCCACCGTCAGCTTGCCATTTTGCGCATAGGGGTCCGCCAGACGTGGGTCGGCCGCCTGCAGGTCGGCGCCCGCCACGGCACGCACCGACCACGACTGTGAGCCTTCGGCAAGCATCGGCGCAATCGCCCAGTTACGGCCCTTGCCGTCCCCGCCACGCAAGTTGATTTTCTCCACGCCGTCGGCGAGCTTCACGTCGGTGCCCGCCGGAATCAGCGCGCCCAATGCGAGCTGCAGCGGGCCCGCTTGCACCATGACATTCGGGTTGGCCATATCGACCATGTTCAACGGACGGCTGGGCAACGCCACGCCCTTGGGCCACACCAGCCCGGTCAATGCCATGTCACCCGCCAGCACCGAGCCGGCATCGAGGATCATCCCTGGGGCCAGGGTGAGATCGGCACTCAGCCGGGTGCCGGCGGCATGGGCCAACGTGCCATCGGCGTTGCGGATATTCGCCGCCAGTACCGTGCCGGCCGGCAGGTTTACGGCTTCGGCCACTTCGCCAGGCACCGGCAAGCGAGTACCCGCAGCCAGGGTGACCGTCTGCAAAGGCAAGTCGTAGTTGAGGGTCACGCCGGACAGGAACGTGGTGCCTTCCTGCAATTCAATACCCGCTCGCGGCACGATTACGTCGCCGTTGAACAGCTGCTTGCCCGGCGTCAGCACCCAGCCATCGTCGTCCGGCGTTGCCGGCGGCGGTGCGAAACCGTCATTGATGCTGCCATACACGCTCAGGTCGCCCCCGGCGCGCAGTACCAGGCTGCCGACTTCGCCGGAACCGTATACGGACGTTTGGGGTGTCAGCGGATTTAGGCTGGCGTAGCGATAGCCGGACAGGTCCAGGTCGCCCTGCACCACCAGGTCACCGTCGGCAGTGGCACTGACGATTTCGACGCCGGGGCGCAGGTGGAACGCGTTGCGGTACGTCGCATTGTTGAGGCCGGCCAGCTTGCCGTAGCGCAAGGCATTGTTGTTCAAGGCATTGTCAATGAAGTCCCGGTTGTCGTCATGGATACCGTTGAGGTAGTCCTGATCGATGAATTGATACGGCCGACCACTGGCCGCCGGATCGGTGCCGTAGTGGGCATTGTCGTAACGCTGCACACCATTGAGCGCTATCAGCTTGGCGCCCTGGATATTCAGGTTGCCGCTGGCGTCGATGGCGATATCGCCGGCAGTCGCCCCGCCCAGTCGAGGCGCGTTCAGTTCCAGGGTGCCACGGGCCTTGCCGTCGTGGCCGGTCTTGGCGGCGGTACCGTGGCGCAAATCGATCCGAGCGCCGTCGGCCAAGGTCAGCAGGCCATCTCCGGAACTGAGCTCAACCATGGCGCGGTTCGGCGAATCGATGATCTGGCCGTAGCTGTCGACCCGCAGCACGCTGCCATGGGCGTCGAGCACGGCGTTGCCGCCGAGGGTCAAGCCTTGTTTGCCGGCCAGGCGGATGGAACCCACCCGCTCGCCGCTGGCGTCCACGGTGCCATTGACCGTGAGCTTGCCGCCGTCCACCGACACGCTGACCACGCCGGCCTTCAGGCCATCGCCGATCACCAGGTCGCCCTGCTTTAGCTGGAAGCTGCGCCCGCCGAATACCAGGCCCTGGTTCAACCGTTGATTGAGGGCGGCGAAATCCTCGCTCAGGCTTGCGTCACCCAGGCGTTGGGCGCGGATGTCCACGCTGCCGGCCTTGTAGGGCACAGCAGTGCCACCCGCATCGTAGTAGCCGCTGCTGCTGCCGAGAACAGTGCCCGCCAGGTCGACCTTGCCGGCAGCCGCCGCCAACGCGGTGGCCTTGAGCGTGCCGGCCTGGTTGTTCACGGCGGAGAGGTCGATCACCGAGCCGACAGCCTGGCGGATATTGCCGTTGCGGCTTTCGAGAATCAGGTCACCGCCCCAACTGTACTTGCTGACATCGTTGAACGTGATCTTGCGCCCGGCCAGGTCGAGGCGCGCGGCGGCGCTCAGGGTCAACTCGTCCTCGGCGCTCAGGGTCAGCTTGCCGCTGGGCAACACCACGTTGCCGTCGACCCGCACGTTCTGGCCGTTCAACGCCAGCTCGGCGCCGAGGCTATCGGCGCTGGCCACGGGCACGCGGCTGCCCGCCGGAGCGCTGACGCGGATATTGCCGCCCGCGGTGATCCGGTTGACCGACCCGGCTTCGCCAGTCAGCAACGGCGTCAGGATATTCAGGTTGCCACCGCTGTACTGGAAACCTTTGCCGGTGATGTATTCGCCCTGGCTCTGGTACACCGACAAGCCGCCCTTATGGTTGGCGGTGATGCGCTCGCTGGCATTGAGATTGACGTTGGCGAATCCCAGGGCCAGACGGTCATAGGCCTTGGCCACCTTGGGCTCGGTGGTCGGGGCGTAGCCGAAACCGATGCGTTCGGCGTCGATTTGCAGGTTGCCCGCGCCCGTGCCGGCGCTGCCGTTCACGATACTGCCGGCCTCGTTCTGCGCGCCGTTCCAGATCAGGCCGCGGGTGCGGATGCGTGCGGTTTCACCCGCTTCGCCCTTGCCGTAGATCGCGGGCGTGGTCAGCACCAATTCCTTGAGCCTTGATTTGCCGGTCACCGCGTCAAAGGTATCGAGGCTGGCGTTGCCATAGAAATTCAGTGAATCGCGAGCACCCAGCACCAGGGTTTCAAGCGCCGGCGCGCCGACACTGGTGTCGCCGAGCAACAGACGGTCGAGCACCTGTTGGTTAAGTGTCAGGCCACTGGGCAACAGGTTGCGTGACGCCAGGTCCGCCAGCGTATCGGCGTTGCCAACGTTAATCCCGCCGACCGCCAGCGTCAGGTTGCGGGTGCCGAAACGCACGGCATCGGTCAACTCGAAGCGATTGTCCGTGGCCGAAGCGATGGTGCCTTCGGAGTACAAACGGGTTGTACCGCTGCAAACGCCATCGCATACGCCGATGCGGATACTGCCAGGTGCGCTGTCCGGCGTCATCGGGTTGGGCGCCGCAGGCGCCAGCATGTTCACGTAGCCATTGGAGACGGCGAGCACGCTGTTGCGGCCGGGGTTGTAGAGATAGCCATCACGCGAGTCACGGGCCACGGCGCCCATGCCCAGGGTATTGATCGAAGCCCCTTGCTCCACGGTGATCCCGCCATTCGGACCGGATGTCACCAGGAACACCTCCGGCGCCCGCAAGGTCGCACCGCTGCGCAAGGTGATATTTCGGGTTTGGGTGACAGTGCCAGTACCGCTGCCGAAATCAAGGAAGTTGCCACCCTGGCCATAGCGGGCAAGGGCATAGCCGCCGATGTACAGGCTGCTGGCGCCGATGGCATTGACCGCATCGTCGGTCAGGGTCACGCCGTCCAATCCAGCATTGGCCGCCTGCCCGGCCTTGATGATTTCCAGGTTCCCGGCCTTGACCAACGTCAGCGTGGTGGTGCTGCCGCGACCCTCCTCAGCGGCTTTGCTGAGCAGTTTTCCAGCAAAACTGAAGCTCGGCTGCCCACTCTGGTTGCTGTCGAAGATAACGTTGAACGCCTTCGCGTCCCGGGGCAGCAACACCGCGGGTACCCCCAGGCGCGCCGCATCAGCCAGGGCAAACTGACTGAAACTGGTCTCGTTGTATTGCGAGTATCGGCGCAGCGTATCGGCCGCCGTGACGATCACCTGGCTCGCCAGGCTGTCGCGTACACCCGTGCCGGCGATGCCCAGGATGCCTGCGGTTGCCCAGGAACCGTTGCGCATCGCCTGGGTCGGCACGATCCCGCCCTGCCCGGCCAGGCCGTTGACCTCGACGCGGAATGCACCGGGCAGCAGCGCGTACGTCGAGGGCAGCAACGTATAGGTTCCGGCCGGCAAGCCGGGCACACCGGCGCCGAGGGTAATCTGCTGCCCCACCATAGGCGCGACGGCACCGGCTTCGCCGCCCGAGGGCGCATAACCGGTCTGCACGCCAGGAACGATGGCATAGACCGGATTACTGCCCAGTGCCGGCAACAGGAAGCCGTCAGGACCGAATTGCACCAACGGGTTGAAGCGCGCATCGGTGGAACCACCACGCCCCGAGATAAAACCGGCCCCCGTCAGGTTACCGCCACCGGAGACATCCACCACTGCGCCCGCCGCGACGTCGATGGTCTCACCCACCAGATCGACCTTGCCCGGCACGCCATTCACAGCCGGTTGCAACAGGCTCTTGTCGAGCGTTACGCCATCGAACACATACGACTTGCCATCCGCTGTTCCGCCATACGGCATGACCAGCCCCGCGCCACTGACGGATGTCAGGCTGCCGGCTAGCAGGTTCACGTCACTGCCCGGGCGCGACGCCGTTTCCAGGGCCGTCTGGCCGATGATCAGGTTGCCCAGCGGCGCCCGCAGAATGCCACCTTGATTGATGACATCCGCTTCAAGTCGCAGCTCGCCAAACGCGGAATAGGGCACCGCGGGAATCGCCGAGCCATTTCGACCTATGTCGATTCGCTTGGCGGTCAGCGTCCCTTGCACGCCGGTGCCGGGATAAATCTGCGCAGCGGTGAGCCCCAGGACACCCGGGGTACGGATCAGCATTTTATGATCGGCCTGGCTGCTGGCCATCCGAATGTCACCCTGGCTGTTGAGCTGCAGGTCGGCAAAGCCGCGGCGGTCAACCTGTTGAACTTCACCCTGGGACATCGCCAGCGTTCCGCTGCCGCCGATCCTCACCGCGTCGCGAACCTCGAGAAGCCCGGTCGCGGTCAATGACAACTTCCCTGCCGCAGGTCGCGCCGAAGGTGTCAGCCCTATGCCGGTGCTGCTGTTGTCAGCGCCAGCAGCGGTTTTATCCACGGCACCGGCCAGGCGCACAAAGCTACCGCGCAGGTTGACCAGCGAGTCCGCGGCCGCCGTCTCTGCCATGCCGTAGGCACCTGCGTAGAGCTGAAGCGCATTGGCCATGGTCAGGCTGACATTGCCGTCGAAGGTCAACAGGCCCGTACTCAGGAGGGACAAGCTATCAAAGCCGCCGCGCTCCACCTGGTCCACCGAAAGCCTCGCATAGCCGTGCTCCAGCAAGGCGGCACCCTGCTCTGGAGCGCTCCCGGCGGCCAGGCCCGTCGGGGTATGGCGTTGCTCGATAATCAATTCGCGAGTCTTGCGCTGGTCATCCGGCAAATCCGAACTGTTCAAGTAAACAGTAGCACCCAGCCCTACCGACAGGCTGCCGCCCGCCGCGCCGGCGCCACCCGCAGCGGCCTTGAACTGACCGTCCAGGTAGAGGCCGCTGGTCGAGCCAAGACTGATGCTGCCGCCATGGCTGGCAACCACTCGGCTTTGCCCACCGTCATCAAGGACGGCGCTGGCCCCCGAAGCGTCGAGCAACGCGCCTTCGCGCACCACGATGAACTTGCCGACACCGCCGCCGTCGCCGGTCGCATGGTCGATTTCACCACCGATGACGATGCTCCCACCGTTGCGCAGGAAGCCGTATTGGGTGCCCCGCCCCCCCGTCGCGGTGGCGGCACGCGCCGCTACGTCAAGTACCGCGTGCTCACCGATCCAGATCGACTTGAAGTTATCGCTCGGCGGAATGACCGCCGCTTGCGGCCCAGGCGCGGAACCGACCGTGATCGAGCCGCCCCAGGCATTCAAGGTGCCGTCCACGGTGATCTGGCCGATACCTCTCAGGCGGATCGCTTGTCCGGGGTCGACATTCAATACCGCCGACTTGCCCACCAGCAGGTCAGCCTTGGCGACATTCGCCGCGCCGGTTTGCTGGCTGCCGGCTTGCAAGGACAGGCTGGCACCCTGGCGTTGGGTCAGCACGCCCTTGCTGGCGTCTTCGAGGTACAGCGGTGGCGTCCAGGTTTCCAGCGCGCTGCCCGGTGCGCCACCGGTGGCGACCCCAGGCGCGCCAGCGCCTTGGCGATAAACCGGCAGGGTGACATCGACCCGGGTGCCCTCGGCGACCACCAGGCCGTCGTTGCCGATGATGTCGTAGGCGGAAAAGCCTTTCTTGAAGAAGTCGCCATCGAGCAGCAAGGTACCGGCCGCCGCGGAGGTCGCGGTGTCGCTGATCAGGACTTTACCGGCCTGCAATTGCAAGGTGCCGCCGCCCTTTACACCCTGGCCGCGCAATTCGCCGCCCAGGCTCAATTCGCCCGTGAGAGTGCTCAGGGTGACATCGCCGCCCTTGCCGCCCTGGAACTTGCCTGAGTTGAGCAGTGCCGCTCCGGAAGAAACGTCCAGCACGCTGCCGGCGCCCAGCACAATTGCGCCGCCGGTTTTCAGGGCGATGCTGCCGCCGTTCTGGTAAGGCAAGGCGCTGATATCGCCCGGGTCCAGTTGCAGGTTGCTCCAGAGTCCGCTGGCATCCAGGCGTACCCCGTCAGCCACCGTGACCGAGGACGCGCCGGCCACCGGCATCGAGCCGTCGACCTGGACGAAATCCCGGCCTACCTGAATGACGCCACCGTGGGCGGTGAGGTTGGCATTCACGGCCACTTTCGGGCCAAACAGGCTGATGGAACCGGCCGGAGCGACCTGCAACGCACCGTTGACCGTGATGCCTTCGCCGGCAGCGACTTTGACGGCACCCAGCTTGAAGCCGCTGAGTTGATGACTGTCCAAGTACAAGGTGCCCTGGCGATCGGTCGGCAAATCGCCGTCCAGACCGATGCCATTGGCGACGCCCGCGGCGCCTTCGCCGATCGTCACGTTTTTCAGGGTATTGGCCGTGGCGCCAAGGGCATATTCGAGGGTGCCGCTTTCCTTCACGTAGAACGGCACGTACGAGCCGACCACCAACTGCCCGCCACGGGCCACGGCTTTCTGCGACTGCTGGTAGCCATCCAGGCCGGCCTGGGCGGCGCGGGTCTGGCGGTCACCCTGGAAGGTATCGCTGGCGAGCGTGCCTTCGAGCACCGCGTTTTTAGTCCCGATCACCAGGGTGCCGGCGTCGCGGCCGACCGTGTAGCCGGCCTCCTGGCGCGAACGTGGTGCAATCAAGGGATTGTAGTAATACTTCGTTTGCCCCCAGCGCTGGGTGTGGTCTTCGTATCCCTTGTAGATCCCGGTGTAGAGCATGTCCCCAGGCGCACTGTTGAGTTCATACAAGCGGCCATCGGCGCCCTTGAGCCAGGTCTGCTTGACGGTGCCGCTCTGCACATCCAGCGTGCCGCCGGACAGATTGATCTGCGACCCGGCCTGGGTCACCACATCATTACCGGTAAAACTCACGGTGCCGCCCTGGGCCATCCATTCGCCAGCGCTGTGGCCCTGGGTACCGAGGTAGCCGCTGACTTCCAGCAGACCACCGGCGGTGTACCAGCGATCAGTGGCGTAGCCGTTGGTGCCGGCGGGTACGAACACCAGCTCACGCGCATCCACCCACACGTCGTTGTTGTTCAACGTACCTTCATCCCGGTTGCCGGCGGCATCGCGCTGCTCGTTGCCCTGGATGTTGACCTTGATGCTGTTGGCTTCCATCGCCACCTTGACGCCGGTGGCGCCGGAGACGTCGATCACCGCACCGTCGCGCACCAGGCTGCGGGTGCCGGCATTCACTGCCACCTGACCGCCCGTGGCGAGGGTGATCGATCCCTTCTGGAAGTCGACGCTGCCAGCGCTGTCGATCTGCACCAGGGACAGGTCGCGCCGGAAGGTGTCCGCCGGAATGACCTTTCCGTCCTGGCTGACGATCGGTTTCAAGGCACTGTCGCGTTGGCTGTCCAGGGCCGTCGCGCTCGCGTCCACCAGAATCGCCGTGGTACTGCCCTCGCCCAGGGTCACGTTGGCATCGCTGCCTCGCGCCGTGAGGTGCAGCGTGCCTCGGGTATCCGCCGAAGTGCTGGCCACGGCCACGCCGCTCTGCCGCACCTGGTTGCCGGTCAGCGTCACATCACCGCTGGCCGCCATCAACAATCCTGTGTTGCTCACCCGGCCGGCGCCCGTGCCGCCATCCTGGTGGGCGATGACTTCATTGCCGCGCGTGGTCGACGTCGAGTTGCCGTCGCTGGCGAAGCCCTTCTTGATGGTGAAGCTGTCGCCGGCCGCCAGCACGGTTTGTCCACGCGGGGTACTGAGGGTGCCGGCGTTGTCGACGTTTTTACCCAGCAACAAGACATAGCCACCGCCGGCGGTCGATTTGCTCGGGGCGGTCGTGGAAATCTGCGCGCCCTTCTCCACCCGGATCTCGCCTTGGGCGTTGGTAAAGCTCGCCGCGTTGGCGTTGTAGAGGCCACCGGTCTTGAACTGTTCGTCGCTGAAATCCGTAGCGGCCGCCACCAGGTTACGCACGTTGACCTGGCTGCTGCCGCTGAACACCACGCCGTTGCTGTTGAGGATCATCACCGTGCCGTCGGCCTTGATCTGGCCCTGGATCTGGCTCGGCGCGGTGCTGTTGTTGACCTTGTTCAGCGCGGCCCAACTGGCGTCCTGTTGAAACGACAGGGTGGTGTCACGACCGATGTTGAACGTGTCCCAGTTGAGAATGGCCTTGTCGGCGGTCTGCTTGATCGTCACCACGACCTTGCCGTTGGCATCTGTCTGCACCGGACCGTTGGCGTTGAGGAACAGCGGCTTGCCATCCGGCCCGATGACCGCGTTCAAACCATTGCCGCCCAAACCGTTATGAATGGTTTGCGGCACGCCAAAACTGGCCGCTCGCCCGGCCGCCTGCGCAGCCTGACTGGCCGCGATCGCCGCTACCGTGCTGTTCATGTTCGCCAGCGAACGGCCCAACTGCTGCTGCACCCGTTGCTGCTGCGCCAGCGGTGGAGGCGTTCCAGGGCGAGGCGCGCTGGGGCTGGCCGGGCCTGCCGCCGGAGCCGCGCCCTTGGCCGCGAACCAGGCCGAACTGAAACTGGTCGCTGCGTAGGCGGGGTTGGCCAGCAACAGCAAGGCAATGGCCTGGGCCAAGGGTTTGAGGCACAGCACAGCGGCGGAATCAGCATTACGGCGAGTGGCTTTCTGGGGGCGGCAACGCATCACTACGGATCCTTTTTACGCAGGGCGAATTCGATAGCGACCTCTGGACGAGGCGCACAAATGACTAATTCCAAGGCAGGTTGAAGCCGTCGCGACCGAACTTTTGTCACGCAATGTTCATCTGCCGGGCGGTTGCCTGAAATGAAAAACCGGCAACAGCGCGAAGCTGTTGCCGGTTCATGAAACGGACCCTTGGTCAGGGCTTAAAGCGGACGACCAATGCCGTTGCAAGCGGTGGTGTTACCCACTGACAGCGAGCTGGTGGCGGTGTAGAAGGTGTCGCGGATAGCGGTTTTCCAGGTGTCGGTGATTGGGATCAACTTGGCGGCGATGATTTCGTCGTCGTTGTTGGCCAGGTCGGTCAGGGTGTAGTGACGGTTGATGAAGCTGCGAACAGCCGAGGTGTCGGTGCTGTCCTTGTAGCACTGGTTGAAGACCAGGAAGGTGTAGCCCACGATGCTGTAGCCCGTCGTCGGGGCAGGCAGGACCTTGGCCCAGTTTTCCGGCAGGCCACGATCAGCGGCGGCTGGCGGAGCGATGGTGCTCAGCGCGGTCGTCACGTTGCCGATGGTCGGCAGGTTGCCGTTGACGCGGGCAACCACGGCGTTGCTGCTGGCATTGACGTCTTCCGGCCCGACGTAGCCGATGGCGCCTTCGGTGGACAACACGGTGCTGGCCATCGCGGCACTGCCAGTTACGGCAGTGGCGTTCGCAGGAACGGTGCCGACGGCCGTGGTGAAGGTGCTGTTGGTGGTGAACTTGGTCGGGCACTGGCTGTTCAGGTGGCGGGTGAAGATCTCGCTGGTGCCGCTGCTGCCAGCACGGTAGTAGACCTTGATCGGGGTGGTCGGGTAGGTGCTGTTGACCTGGTTCCAGGTGGTGACGGTGCCCG
Organism: Pseudomonas agronomica; assembly: GCF_025917275.1. Taxonomy (GTDB): domain Bacteria; phylum Pseudomonadota; class Gammaproteobacteria; order Pseudomonadales; family Pseudomonadaceae; genus Aquipseudomonas; species Aquipseudomonas agronomica. The sequence goes on from NZ_JAOSHO010000052.1 coordinate 12,902, forward strand.
AGAAAATGTCGCACAGCTGGGCGCTGGTCAGGTTCAGGTTGTTGACCGCGGTACCGTTGGCCAATGTCAGCTTGTACGGAACGGTGACCGAAGTGGCTTCAGCGGGAATCTGGACGATAGGACCCCAGTTGGCAGCGTTGCCCGTCGGCACGGCTGGCGACTGGTGAGCAGCGCGATAGGTGCTCAGTTCAGTGGCGGACAGAATCGAATCACTGCCAGCGTAGTCAACGGTCACGGCCGGAACGTAGACCTTTTCCAGGGCCGTTGCCGAGTTGCCGTCGAGGTTCCAGACCAGCACGTCCGAGTTGTTGGTCAAGAAAGCAGTCTTGCCGCCGCCGCTGCCCACGCCCACATAGTTGGCGAAGGCGGGTTGTGGCGCTGGGCCGTTGAGGATGCCGACCGGCGCTGCGACGCCGCCAGTCGGTGGCACGCCGTACAGGTTTTGCGGCAGGGTGGCACCGCCACCGACGACAGCAGCCATGGCCTGGGCGGAGCAAAGGCCGGCGACGGCCATGGAAACGGCGAGAACGTTGCGCTTGAACATGAAGAATCTCCTTTCATCGTGTCTGGACGTTGGTAGTTCGCTTGTGCTTCTCATTGCGACCGCTGCCCCGAGCGGACTTCCGGCGCTCGTTCGAAGGGGTGGCCACGGCGTAGAAACTCTCAATTTCCAGTGACAGAGAAAGGAAAAAATCTCGGGTGCTCGACCTTGTTTTTCCTGAATATTCTCGGGAGTTACCGACACCTTCCTGACATTTTGCTCAGTTTTCGCAGCGCGAGCGTGAGGCCGTCGCATGCCCTCCCCCGTGCGCCGTAGCCTGGCGCAGCGTAGATGTCGAACGGATGAACCCGAGTGGCGCTCAGGAGTGGGATCGCGCAGATGTCATTGCACCAGCTGATTGATCTCGATGATCGGTAGCAACACGGCCATGACGATGGTCAGCACCACCCCGCCCATGATCACGATCATCAGCGGCTCCAGGAGTGCCGTCATGCCCATGGCCCGGCGCTCGATGTCGCGCGACAAGGTTTGCGCGGCGCGCTCGAGCATGGGCGGCAAGGCCCCGGTTTTTTCACCGCTGGCGATCAGGTGAATCAGGATGGGCGGGAACACCTTGCCGCCCCGCAGTGCACTGGCGAGGCCCACGCCTTCGCGCACCCGCAAGGTGGCGTCGGCCACGCAATGGGCCAGGCGATCATTGGCCAGGGTCTGCCCGGCCGCATCCAGGGCGCGCAACAGCGGCACGCCAGCGCTGCCAAGAATCGCCAGGGTCGAGGCGAAACGCGCGGTATTGACCCCCAGCACGAAGCGGCCGATCAGCGGCAGCCGCAGCACCCGGCTATGCCAGGCCAGGCGTGCGTCGGCGTTACGCAAATAGCGCCGCCATCCCCACCAGCATCCGGCAAGCCCGGCAAAGCAGGCCCAACCCCAGGCGCGCAGGAAGTCGCTGGCCTGCAACATCACCCGGGTCAGGGTGGGCAAGTCCTGGCGCGCCTGGGAAAAAGCGCTGACCACCTGTGGCACCACGAAACCCAGCAGGAAGATGACGATGACAATCGACACCACGCCCACCACCGCTGGGTAGATGAAGGCCGTGAGGATCTTGCCCCGCAGGTTGTTGCGCTCTTCGATGTAGTCGGCCAGGCGCTCCATCACCTGGGCGAGATCGCCAGACTCCTCGCCAGCGGCAATCATCGCCCGGTAGATCTCGGGAAAATCCCGTGGTCGCGCGGCCAACGCATCGGCCAGGCGCATGCCGTTGCGCACATCGCCGCGCACCGCGCCGAGGGTTTCGGCGATGTGGCGTTTCTCGGCCTGGTCGACGGTGGCCGACAGGGCCGCTTCCAGCGGCAGACTGGCGCCCAACAGGCTCGCCAATTGGCGGGTAGCCCAGGCCAGGTCGCTGTCCGACAATTTTGCGCTGAACAGGCCCGAGGCACCGGCGCTGCCGACGTGCAACTGCTCGTCGATGCGCAACGGCGTCAGCCCACGGCCGCGCAGTTCGCCCATCGCACTGCGCTGGCTATCGGCCTCAAGCACGCCTTGCTCGATGTTCCCCGAGGCATCGGCGGCCTCGAAACGGTAGCGGTTCATCAGGCGTCCCGGGTCACGCGCAGGATTTCTTCGCGGGCGGTGGAGCCACTGCTCACCCATCGCTCGCCGTCCTCGCGCATGCTCAACATGCCGGCCTGTCGCGCACAGGTGCGCAACGCCTGCTCGCCTTCACCCTGATGGATCAACCGCCGCACCTCATCGTCCACCACGAAGAGTTCGTGGATGCCGGTACGCCCGCTGTAGCCGGTGTGGTTGCAGCGCGGGCAGCCATGGGGACGCCATTGGCCCGGCGCGGCTTCGTCAGGTTGCTTGCACGCCGGACACAGGCGACGCACCAGGCGTTGCGCCAGGACGCCGAGCAATGACGACGCCAACAGGAACGGCTCGACACCGATGTCGGTCAGCCGCGTCACCGCCGACACCGCGTCGTTGGTATGCAACGTCGCCAGCACCAGGTGCCCGGTCAGCGACGCCTGGACGGCGATCTGCGCGGTCTCCTGATCGCGGATTTCACCGATCATGATCACGTCCGGGTCCTGGCGCAGGATCGCGCGCAAAGCCAGGCCGAAGCTCATGTCGATCCGCGTGTTGACCTGGATCTGGCTGATGCCCGGCAAGTCGTATTCCACCGGGTCTTCCACCGTCAGGATATTGCTGGTGCTGGCATCCAGGCGGGCCAGGGCGGCATACAGCGTGGTGGTCTTGCCGCTGCCGGTGGGGCCGGTGACCAGCACGATGCCGTGGGGTTGGCGGATCAGTTGATCCAGTTGGCTCAGCACCGCGGGCGCCATGCCCAGGGTTTCCAATTGCAGGCGCCCGGCCTGTTTGTCCAGCAGGCGCATCACCACCCGCTCGCCGTGGCCGGTGGGCACGGTGGACACCCGCACATCAATGGGCCGTCCGGCAACACGCAGGGCGATGCGGCCGTCCTGGGGCAAGCGTTTTTCAGCGATGTCCAATTGCGCCATGATCTTGATCCGCGACACCAATGCCGCGTGCAGGGCCTTGCGCGGCGCGACCACGTCCCGGAGGGCTCCATCGACGCGATAACGCACCACGGAATGGCTTTCGAACGGTTCGATATGAATATCGCTGGCCTCATCCCGCGCGGCCTGGGTCAGCAATGCGTTGATCATGCGGATGACCGGGGCGCCACCTTCGCTGTCCAGCAAATCGGTGACTTCCGGGATGTCCTGCATCAGGCGATCAAGGTCGACTTCGTTTTCCGCCGCGCCGACGATCGCCGCGGCGCTGCCGGTGTCGGCATAAGCGCTGGTCAACAGCGCTTCGAGCTCTTCGTCGCGTATCCGTTGCAACGCAGTGGGACCATAACGCCGGCGTACCTCGTTGATGGCCCAGCCCGGCGTCGCAGCACTGACCAGCAACACGTTGCCCTCCTCACCTGCCTTGAGGAGGAGCCGCTGGGCCTTGGCCCATGCATAGGGCAACGCGCCCGCACCGGTTTGCAGAGAGGGGCTCATGGCTGCTTGTCCGGTTCCAGCGGCACGGCGCGCATCGCTCGGGGTGGCTGATTGAGCGGTATCGGCTGGCGTGGCGGCGGATTGAAAGGCATCGCCTGGGCGGCCGGCGGCAACTGCGGCGCCTGCATATCCGTGAGCGGCCATTTGTGCGCTGGCTGCAGATTGCCTTGGGCACGACGAATAAAATCGTAGCGATTGAGGGTAATGCTGCGGCCGACGTTACTGTCGCGAATGATGTAGGGACGCAGGAAGACCATCAGGTTGGTCTTGGTCCGCGAGCGGCTGTCGCTGCGAAACAGCGCGCCAATGCCCGGGATGCTGCCCAGACCCGGAATCGCGTCGGAGCTTTCGGTAAAGCCATCTTGCAACAAGCCACCCAACACCATGATTTGTCCGTCGTCGAGCAGGATGCTGGTGTCGATGGCGCGCTTGTTGGTCACCGTGCCGGCGTCGCTGGAAGCGCGCGGGTCCACGCTGCTGACTTCTTGGTAGATGTCCAGCTTGACCGTGCCCCCCTCGGAAATCTGCGGGCGCACGTTCAGGCGCAGCCCGACTTCCTCGCGCTCGATGGTCTGGAACGGGTTGTTACTGTTGCCGCCACCGTTGGTCACGTAGTTGCCAGTGACGAAGGGGATGGTCTGCCCTACGAAAATGCTCGCCGCTTCGTTGTCCAGCGTTAGCAGGTTGGGCGTGGACAACACGTTGGTTCCGCCCTTGCTTTTCAGGGCGCGGGCCAGCACCTTCAAATCGAGCACCTGGCCGATGCCAGGAATATTCACCGTGCCCGAGACCTTGCCGATGCTCAAGCCACCGGGCAGTGCATCAATGCTGTTCTTGGCCGAGGTATTGATGCCGGCGCCGCCCAGGTTGGCGCCACCGATCCAGCCGTTGCCCGCCAGATCACCAGCTTGCCATTGAATGCCGAAGGCACTCGCATCGTCTTCGCTGACCTCGACGATCAGGCTTTCGATCACCACCTGGGCGCGGCGCTGGTCGAGCAGATCGATGACTTCACGTAGGTTGCGATACAGCGGGTCGGGCGCGGAAATCAACAAGGTGTTGGTGGTGGTATCGGCCTGCACGGTGACGCCGTTGGCGGAAAACGCCACTGCGCCTTCGCCTGCCTGATGGCTGCCCTGGCCGCTCGACATCTGCAGGCCTGCACTCTGCCCATTGTTAGTTTGCGAACTGCTGCCGGTAGTACTCGACGAATTATTGCCGTTGCCGCTCGTACTGCTGCCCGCCGGGCCACCCAGGCCACCGCCGTTCAACAGGTTCCGTGCGCTGTCGGTGGACGCACCGGCCATTTCCCCTTCACCGGTGAGCAAGCCGCGCAAGGCTTGCGCCAGCTTGTTGGCCTGGGCGTTGCGCAGGTACACCACGTGGAGATTGCTCGGGTTGTTCTGGGCATTGTCGAGCTTGTAGATCAGTTGCCTGGCCAGCTCGGTGCGTTCGGGGCTGCCGGTGCGCAGGATGATGCTGTTGGATCGAGGGTCGCCGATCACCGACACCTTTTGCGTCGCATCGGCGCCCTGCACGTCGAGCAACTCGGACACCATCGTCGCAATGTCGACAGCAATGCCGTTCTGCACGGGGACTACATCCGTGTCGATGGCGCCGGGGATGTCGATATTGGCGATGATCTGCGCCACCCGATTGAGGTTTTCCGCATAGTCGGTGACCACCACCGTGTTATTGCCGGGATAGGCATTGATGGGGTTGTTGGCCGATACGATGGGGCGCAGTGCCGGAATCAGGTTGACTGCGTTTTCGTATTGCAAGCGAAAGGTCCGGGTGATCATGCCGTTGCCCGCCGCGCGATCGGCGTCCCCCACCGGCCCGCCCAACAACTTGGCGTCGGCTTCCGGGACCACCTGGCTGACGCCTTCCACTTCGACCACGGCAAAGCCCTGCATGCGCAGGGCCGCGAGCAGCATGTCATAGGCCGTGCGGGCCGGCACTTCGCCTTCGGACACCAGGGTCAGTTGGCCTTTGACACGTGGGTCCACCAGGAACTGGCGACCGGTGGCGCGTGACAGCGCACGCACCACGGCGGGAATATCGGCCTCGACGAAATTCAGCTGCACCGGTTGGTTGCCCAGTCCGTTGCCGGTCGGGCCGGCATCGAGCGAACGGAGGGGCGGGCGCGACGATGCCTTGCGCGTGACCTGGCGTCGTTGCTCTGCCTGTGCCTGCACGCGCTGGCGCTCGACCAGCGCATCACCGCTGCCGGTCTGTGCCAGCGGCTGGCCCAGCTCACTTTGAGCGGGAATGGGCTGCGCCTGCTCGCTGCCCAATTGGCTACAGGCACTGAGCAACAGCGCCAAGGGAATTGTTGACGCATACGTACCAAACCGCTTCATGAGGATTCCTTAGCGCCGGGCGCCTGTTCCATGCCAACGACCCCGGAAATCCGCGCGGCCGTCTCAGTGCTTTGCGAGGTTGCCCGTTGCAAATGAGCGTCGCGCACCTGCAGGCCGAGCCTCGGTGCGTCGTCCAATAACCAGTTCAACAAGGCATCGGCGGGCGCGTTGTCGAGGGTCAGCCGCCAGGTTGTGGCGTCGGCCTCGACCCGGTGCTCCAGGTCGTAGGCTCCGGCCAGGCCGATGCCATCCAAACGCTCTTTCACAAGCTGTGGCGTGATCGCGCCGGGCACCATGCCGGCGCCCTGCACCTCGGCCAGCACCCCATCCAGCGCTGCCGCCTGGGAACGCAGGCGCGGCAGTTCGGCTTGCCAATGGTCGATGCGTTGCAGTGGCGGTTGGATCAGGCCGTACCACAGCACCACCACGGGCAACACCAGCGCGGCAATCCGCAGAATGCGTTTATCCCGGGCGCTGCTGCGTTGCCAGAACTGCTGTGCACTGGCTCGCTGCGCCTGCCAGCGGGCGC
>NZ_JAOSHO010000520.1 GCF_025917275.1 Pseudomonas agronomica
GGGGCCATAGCTCAGCTGGGAGAGCGCCTGCCTTGCACGCAGGAGGTCAGCGGTTCGATCCCGCTTGGCTCCACCACTACTGCTTCGATTGTATAAAGCTTAGAAATGAGCATTCCATCGGTTCGATGGTGAATGTTGATTTCTAGTCTTTGACTAGTTCGTTCTTTAAAAATTTGGGTATGTGATAGAAAGATAGACTGAACGTTACTTTCACTGGTAACGGATCAGGCTAAGGTAAAATTTGTGAGTTCTCTTAGTTGAGAAATTCGAATTTTCGGCGAATGTCGTCTTCACAGTATAACCAGATTGCTTGGGGTTATATGGTCAAGTGAAGAAGCGCATACGGTGGATGCCTTGGCAGTCAGAGGCGATGAAAGACGTGGTAGCCTGCGAAAAGCTTCGGGGAGTCGGCAAACAGACTGTGATCCGGAGATGTCTGAATGGGGGAACCCAGCCATCATAAGATGGTTATCTTGTACTGAATACATAGGTGCAAGAGGCGAACCAGGGGAACTGAAACATCTAAGTACCCTGAGGAAAAGAAATCAACCGAGATTCCCTTAGTAGTGGCGAGCGAACGGGGACTAGCCCTTAAGCTTCTTTGATTTTAGCGGAACGCTCTGGAAAGTGCGGCCATAGTGGGTGATAGCCCTGTACGCGAAAGGATCTTAGAAGTGAAATCGAGTAGGACGGAGCACGAGAAACTTTGTCTGAATATGGGGGGACCATCCTCCAAGGCTAAATACTACTGACTGACCGATAGTGAACTAGTACCGTGAGGGAAAGGCGAAAAGAACCCCGGAGAGGGGAGTGAAATAGATCCTGAAACCGTATGCGTACAAGCAGTGGGAGCCCACTTTGTTGGGTGACTGCGTACCTTTTGTATAATGGGTCAGCGACTTATTTTCAGTGGCGAGCTTAACCGAATAGGGGAGGCGTAGCGAAAGCGAGTCTTAATAGGGCGTCTAGTCGCTGGGAATAGACCCGAAACCGGGCGATCTATCCATGGGCAGGTTGAAGGTTAGGTAACACTGACTGGAGGACCGAACCGACTACCGTTGAAAAGTTAGCGGATGACCTGTGGATCGGAGTGAAAGGCTAATCAAGCTCGGAGATAGCTGGTTCTCCTCGAAAGCTATTTAGGTAGCGCCTCATGTATCACTGTAGGGGGTAGAGCACTGTTTCGGCTAGGGGGTCATCCCGACTTACCAAACCGATGCAAACTCCGAATACCTACAAGTGCCGAGCATGGGAGACACACGGCGGGTGCTAACGTCCGTCGTGAAAAGGGAAACAACCCAGACCGTCAGCTAAGGTCCCAAAGTTATGGTTAAGTGGGAAACGATGTGGGAAGGCTTAGACAGCTAGGAGGTTGGCTTAGAAGCAGCCACCCTTTAAAGAAAGCGTAATAGCTCACTAGTCGAGTCGGCCTGCGCGGAAGATGTAACGGGGCTCAAACCATACACCGAAGCTACGGGTATCACGCAAGTGATGCGGTAGAGGAGCGTTCTGTAAGCCTGTGAAGGTGAGTTGAGAAGCTTGCTGGAGGTATCAGAAGTGCGAATGCTGACATGAGTAACGACAATGGGTGTGAAAAACACCCACGCCGAAAGACCAAGGTTTCCTGCGCAACGTTAATCGACGCAGGGTTAGTCGGTCCCTAAGGCGAGGCTGAAAAGCGTAGTCGATGGAAAACAGGTTAATATTCCTGTACTTCTGGTTATTGCGATGGAGGGACGGAGAAGGCTAGGCCAGCTTGGCGTTGGTTGTCCAAGTTTAAGGTGGTAGGCTGAGATCTTAGGTAAATCCGGGATCTTAAGGCCGAGAGCTGATGACGAGTTACCCTCTGGGTGACGAAGTGGTTGATGCCATGCTTCCAAGAAAAGCTTCTAAGCTTCAGGTAACCAGGAACCGTACCCCAAACCGACACAGGTGGTTGGGTAGAGAATACCAAGGCGCTTGAGAGAACTCGGGTGAAGGAACTAGGCAAAATGGCACCGTAACTTCGGGAGAAGGTGCGCCGGTGAGGGTGAAGCACTTGCTGCGTAAGCCCACGCCGGTCGAAGATACCAGGCCGCTGCGACTGTTTATTAAAAACACAGCACTCTGCAAACACGAAAGTGGACGTATAGGGTGTGACGCCTGCCCGGTGCCGGAAGGTTAATTGATGGGGTTAGCTAACGCGAAGCTCTTGATCGAAGCCCCGGTAAACGGCGGCCGTAACTATAACGGTCCTAAGGTAGCGAAATTCCTTGTCGGGTAAGTTCCGACCTGCACGAATGGCGTAACGATGGCGGCGCTGTCTCCACCCGAGACTCAGTGAAATTGAAATCGCTGTGAAGATGCAGTGTATCCGCGGCTAGACGGAAAGACCCCGTGAACCTTTACTATAGCTTTGCACTGGACTTTGAATTTGCTTGTGTAGGATAGGTGGGAGGCTTTGAAGCGTGGACGCCAGTCTGCGTGGAGCCATCCTTGAAATACCACCCTGGCAACTTTGAGGTTCTAACTCAGGTCCGTTATCCGGATCGAGGACAGTGTATGGTGGGTAGTTTGACTGGGGCGGTCTCCTCCTAAAGAGTAACGGAGGAGTACGAAGGTGCGCTCAGACCGGTCGGAAATCGGTCGTAGAGTATAAAGGCAAAAGCGCGCTTGACTGCGAGACAGACACGTCGAGCAGGTACGAAAGTAGGTCTTAGTGATCCGGTGGTTCTGTATGGAAGGGCCATCGCTCAACGGATAAAAGGTACTCCGGGGATAACAGGCTGATACCGCCCAAGAGTTCATATCGACGGCGGTGTTTGGCACCTCGATGTCGGCTCATCACATCCTGGGGCTGAAGCCGGTCCCAAGGGTATGGCTGTTCGCCATTTAAAGTGGTACGCGAGCTGGGTTTAGAACGTCGTGAGACAGTTCGGTCCCTATCTGCCGTGGACGTTTGAGATTTGAGAGGGGCTGCTCCTAGTACGAGAGGACCGGAGTGGACGAACCTCTGGTGTTCCGGTTGTCACGCCAGTGGCATTGCCGGGTAGCTATGTTCGGAAAAGATAACCGCTGAAAGCATCTAAGCGGGAAACTTGCCTCAAGATGAGATCTCACTGGAGCCTTGAGCTCCCTGAAGGGCCGTCGAAGACTACGACGTTGATAGGCAGGGTGTGTAAGCGCTGTGAGGCGTTGAGCTAACCTGTACTAATTGCCCGTGAGGCTTGACCATATAACACCCAAGCAATCTGTAGACTCGAAAGAGGCCAGATTGCGGTGTGTGAAGACGAAATGAACCGAAAGTTCGAAACGCACAAAACACCGAACGCTGTCACATACCCAATTTGCTGAAGCGAGGCCGCAGGCCACGACTCAGTACCC
>NZ_JAOSHO010000521.1 GCF_025917275.1 Pseudomonas agronomica
CGTTCGGACGATCTTTTGATCTTCCGCTTGAAATTCAAGTGACCTTGGAAAGATCGCAGCCGCCACAGCCCTTGGGCGCATTGCGTTATGATCCCTGCTTCCTTCTGAAGCAGAGCTTTTTCTACGAATGTTGCCGTCCCCTTCCGACACACCACCCCCCCTGCCCTCCGTCCTCGTCGGTCCGCTGCTGCGGCGATTGGAAGCCCGGCGGCTGGTGATGTGGCTGGTGGGTTCACGGCCATTGACGTTGACCTTGCGCCTCGACGAGGCTGGCGATCTCGCACTCGACGCCAAGCGCTGCAAGGTGGTGCCGGTGGGGCGGCGGGCTTTCTTGCACTTGATCGACGTGCATCTCGATACCGCCCTGCCGCTGGATGTGACGATTGACTACGACCTGCTGGTGGACGGCACGCCCATCGCCGAATGGGCGCCGCACCTGCTGTACGGCGATGCGAAGTGCCCGAGTTTCATGCTGCATTCGCGCATCGGGCAACTGGTCCATGGCTCCTGCCGCAAACCCCACTACCCGGCCAACGACGGTTTGCTCTGTGTCGACCGACTGTTGGCGCAATCTCCCGAGCAACGGCCGGCGTTGTTGATGATGAGCGGCGACCAGGTGTATGCCGACGATGTCGCCGGGCCGATGTTGCGGGCGATCCATGCCTTGATCGAGCGCCTGGGGTTGTTCGAAGAATGCCTCGAAGGTGCGGTGGTTGAAGACAGCGCAAAGCTTTACCAACACCCCGCCAGTTATTACCACCGTGCAGACTTGCTGCCAGCGCTCGAAAGCAACGAAACCCTGCGTGAACGTTTTTTCGGCGGGGCGCGCAAGCCGATCTTTACCAGCAGCAGCGCCGATAATCACCTGGTGACCTTCGCTGAAGTCATGGCGATGTATTTGCTGGTGTGGTCGCCCGTGCCGTGGACGTTGATCGACCCGCAACCACCCGAATTGACCGCCGAACGACGCCAGCGCTATGACTTGGAACAACAGCGCATCGAGGCCTTCAAGGTCGGCCTTGGCGGCGTGGCCCGGGTGTTCGCGCACCTGTCCTGCTTGATGATCTTCGACGACCACGACATCACCGACGATTGGAATTTATCCGCACAATGGGAGGAAACGGCCTACGGGCATCCGTTCTCCAAGCGCATCATCGGCAACGCGCTGATCGCCTATATGCTCTGCCAGGGCTGGGGCAATAACCCGGACGCGTTTGGCGAGGTGATCCAGCAAACCGTGGCGTTATGCGGCACCGCCGAGGACCGCTATCTCGACAGCGCGCCGCAGGACACGCTGATCGACACGCTGCTCGGTTTCCAGCAATGGCACTACGTGCTGCCGAGCACGCCCGCGCTGGTGGTGCTCGACACCCGTACGCGCCGCTGGCGCAGCGAAAACAACCTCAAGCAGCCGTCGGGCCTGCTGGACTGGGAAGCGCTGAGCGAGCTGCAACAGGAATTGCTGGATCATCCCTCGGCGATCATCGTGTCACCGGCGCCGATCTTCGGCGTGAAACTGATCGAGACCGTGCAGCGGGTGTTCAGTTGGTGCGGTTATCCATTATTGGTGGACGCGGAAAACTGGATGGCCCATCGCGGCGCGGCCCAGGTGATTCTGAATATTTTCCGACACTCACGTACGCCTGGCAGCTACGTGGTGCTCTCGGGTGACGTGCATTATTCCTTCGTCTATGAAGTATTGATCCCACATCGCAAGGGTGGTCCGCGCATCTGGCAGATCACCAGCAGCGGCATCAAGAACGAATTTCCGCCCGCATTGCTGGAATGGTTCGATCGGCTGAACCGCTGGCTCTATTCCCCGCGCTCACCCTTGAACTGGTTCACCAAGCGCCGCAGCATGCGCATCGTCCCCCACGTCCCGGAACACGCCGAAGCCGGCGAGCGCTTGTGGAATTCGGCGGGGATCGGCCAAGTGTTTTTCAATGAGCAGGGGCAACCGGCGGACATCTACCAGCACAACGCCAGCGGGAAGCCGCCGACACGCATGCTGGCGCCGAAGTCTCCCCCGAGCTGATCACTTGCTGGCCGAGGCCATCAACACGCCGAAGGAAAAAAAAGTCAGGCCGGACAATTTACCGACAACGCGAGTGCCTTGGCGCGTGGATAGCCAGCCCCTGGCACGGCTCGCCATCAGCGCATAGCCACTGTGTATGCCGATGACGAGCAGGCCGTAGGACGCCACCAGCAGGAGAAACTGCGTGTAATAGTTGCTGGCCGGCTCAATGAACTGCGGGAACACCGCCAGGAAAAAGAACCCGGCCTTGGGGTTGAGCAGTTGGATCGACAACGCCTCGACAAATCGCCGCCAAGGACGTGAAGGCGTGTCATTGAGGGTCGGAATGAAGGTCTTGGTGTTCCACATCTTCACGCCCAGGTACAGCAGGTAAGCCGCGCCGATGTACTTCAACACGGTGAAGGCCGTCGCCGACGTCGCCAGGATCAAGCCCACGCTGCTGGCCGAGATCCCCGCCACCAGGAAACCGCCCAGGGCGATGCCGAGGATACCGGGCAAGGCGCCACTCCAGCCGTGACGCACCGAGTTGGACAGGGTCAGGACCACGCCCGGGCCAGGGCTGAGGATGGTCAGGGTTGCGAGCAGCAGGAACAATCCATAGCTGGCCATAGTGGCTCCGTTGGCGATTTATGTGTGCAGGCGCAGACACTGTAGACGGATTTCATATTGGCACAGGAAAAATCTGTGGGAGCGAGCTTGCTCGCGATGACGGCCCAACATTCAGCATCTTCATCACCTGACACTCCGTCATCGCGAGCAAGCTCGCTCCTACATGGGGATTGGGTGAGGGTCAGAACGCCAGCTGCAGGCTCTGCTGGCCTTCGAGGCTGAGCAAGAACTGCTTGGCCGCGAGGCCGCCAGCGAAGCCGGTGAGGCTGCCGGACGTGCCGATGACGCGATGGCAGGGGGCGATGATGGAGATCGGGTTGCGTCCATTGGCCGCTCCGACGGCGCGGGTCGCGGTCGGCTGGCCAATCTGGATGGCAATGTCGCGGTAGCTGCGGGTCTCGCCGAATGGGATGGTCAGCAAAGCCTGCCAGACCCGCACCTGGAAATCAGTGCCGGCGAAGTCCAGGTCCAATTCGAAACGGCGGCGCTGACCGGCGAAATACTCCAGCAACTGACGCTCGGTTTCCTTGAGCGTCGGGTGATCGTCGTCCGGCTCCAGCGGCCCGAGGCGCACTCGATTGAGCCGTTCGTTTTCCCACAGGATCGCCGCCAGTTTCGTGCCGCGGGCAACGAGGATCAGTTCGCCGACGGGGGATGGGATGGTTTTGTACAACGGCAACATCGAATGGATTCCTCGACTCACGCGTAATGGCTCT